>NZ_JBMDIJ010000054.1:0-43975 GCF_057808595.1 Pseudomonas sp. FG98
TCAGACAGATCTGGGACTTAGGTTTTACGACGGCTTCGCCGCCAATCGCGGCTAACAGCCGCTCCCACAGGGGGGCGTGTTGTGCTTGATCGAGATGTGTAGATACCCATGCAGCGATGAGGACCGACTGGACAACCATGTTGTCTGGTCTGGCCAAATCGCTGGCAAGCCAGCTCCCACAGGGTTCTATTCCTGATAGACCTTCTTCAACAAGCGCAACAGCTCCGCCCGTTCCCCGTCATCCAGCGCCGCCGTGGCCTCGCGGTCGCTGTCGCTGGCGATCTGCTTGAGTTCCTTGAGCAGGGTCTCGCCGGTCTTGCTCAGGAAGATCCCGTACGAGCGCTTGTCCGGCTTGCAGCGGATACGCACCGCCAGCGCCCGTTCTTCCAGTTTGTTCAGCAGCGGCACCACCTGCGGCGGCTCGATGGCCAGGGCGCGGGCCAGGTCGGCCTGCATCAAGCCGGGGTTCTGCTCGATGATCGCCAGCGCGGAGAACTGCGCCGGACGCAGGTCATGGGCGGCAAGACGCGGGATCAGGTTCTGGAACAGCTTCAACTGGGCACGACGCAGGGCATAACCGATCAGGTCGTCGAGGGCGGCATCCAGCCCCGGGGACGGCTCGGGGACGGTGTCGGTAGTGGAGGCGGACCTTGCCATCGGGGAGAGGGTTCCTTGAAGTCTTGGGTAAGAAAGTTACCCAGTTTGCCCGCGCGGACAGGATCTGGCTAGCACGGACTGGGAAGAATCACCTTCAACTGATTCAGGACAAAAGATAATTTTCATAATAGTTAATTGACATAACTAATTTGCTCGATTAGCTTGCTAACCATCACCTCGAACAACAAGAGTGCATCACATGAGCAACTACGAAGGCCGCTGGACCACCGTCAAGGTCGAACTGGAATCGGGCATCGCCTGGGTCACCCTGAACCGTCCGGACAAGCGCAACGCCATGAGCCCGACCCTCAACCGCGAGATGGTCGACGTCCTGGAAACCCTGGAGCAGGACCCCGAGGCCGGCGTGCTGGTGCTGACCGGCGCTGGCGAGTCGTGGACCGCCGGCATGGACCTCAAGGAATACTTCCGCGAAGTCGACGCCGGCCCGGAAATCCTCCAGGAAAAGATCCGCCGCGAAGCCTCGCAATGGCAATGGAAGCTGCTGCGCATGTACGCCAAGCCGACCATCGCCATGGTCAATGGCTGGTGCTTCGGTGGTGGCTTCAGCCCGCTGGTGGCCTGCGACCTGGCGATCTGCGCCGACGAAGCGACCTTCGGCCTCTCGGAAATCAACTGGGGCATCCCGCCGGGCAACCTGGTCAGCAAGGCCATGGCCGATACCGTCGGCCACCGCCAGTCGCTGTACTACATCATGACCGGCAAGACCTTCGGCGGGCCGAAAGCCGCCGAGATGGGCCTGGTCAACGAAAGCGTGCCGCTGGCGCAACTGCGCGAGACCACCCGCGAACTGGCGCTGAACCTGCTGGAAAAGAACCCGGTGGTGCTGCGCGCGGCGAAGAATGGCTTCAAGCGCTGCCGCGAACTGACCTGGGAGCAGAACGAAGACTACCTGTACGCCAAGCTCGACCAGTCGCGCCTGCTCGACACCGAGGGCGGCCGCGAGCAGGGCATGAAGCAATTCCTCGACGACAAGAGCATCAAGCCGGGCCTGCAGGCGTATAAACGCTGAAGCCCCTGGCGGTGTCGAGCGACGCCGCCAGCGCATGCGCTTCCCGATAAAGACAACAAAGAGGAACGAACATGTTGCAGGTGCCTTTGCTGATTGGCGGGCAGTCGCGTCCCGCCAGTAATGGACGAACCTTCGAACGGCGCAACCCGGTGACCGGCGAGGTGGTCTCGCAGGTGGCCGCCGCCACCCTGGACGACGCCGACGCTGCGGTCGCTGCTGCCAGCGCTGCCTTCCCGGCCTGGTCGCGGCTGGCGCCCAACGAGCGGCGCAGCCGCCTGCTGGCCGCCGCCGATGCCTTGCAGGCCCGCACCGGCGAATTCATCGCCGCCGCCGGCGAGACCGGGGCCATGGCCAACTGGTACGGCTTCAACGTCAAGCTGGCCGCCGGCATGCTCCGTGAAGCCGCAGCCATGACCACCCAGATCACCGGCGAAATCATCCCGTCGGACGTGCCCGGCAGCCTGGCCATGGCAGTGCGCGCACCCTGTGGTGTGGTCCTCGGCATCGCCCCGTGGAATGCCCCGGTGATCCTCGCCACCCGCGCCATCGCCATGCCCCTGGCCTGCGGCAATACCGTGGTGCTCAAGGCCTCCGAGCTGAGCCCGGCGGTACACCGGCTGATCGGCCAGGTGCTGCAGGATGCCGGCCTGGGTGACGGCGTGGTCAACGTGATCAGCAACGACCCGGCCGATGCGCCGAAGATCGTCGAGCGGCTGATCGCCAACCCGGCTGTACGTCGGGTCAACTTCACCGGCTCGACCCATGTCGGACGCATCGTCGGCGAACTGGCGGCGCGGCACCTGAAGCCGGCGCTGCTGGAACTGGGCGGCAAGGCGCCGTTCCTGGTGCTGGACGATGCCGACCTCGACGCTGCGGTCGAAGCCGCCGCCTTCGGTGCCTACTTCAACCAGGGGCAGATCTGCATGTCCACCGAGCGCCTGGTGCTGGACGAGACGATCGCCGACGCCTTCGTCGACAAGCTCGCGGCGAAGGTCGCCGGGCTGCCGGCCGGCGACCCGCAGAGCCCGGCCTCGGTGCTCGGCTCGCTGGTCGACAGTGCTGCCGGCGAGCGCATCAAGGCGCTGATCGACGACGCGGTAGGCAAGGGCGCACGCCTGGTCTGCGGCGGCCAGCTGGACGGCAGCATTCTCCAGCCGACCCTGCTCGACCACGTCGACGCCAGCATGCGCCTGTACCGCGAGGAGTCCTTTGGGCCGGTAGCGGTGGTGTTGCGTGGCAAGGGCGACGAGGCGCTGCTGGCCCTGGCCAACGACTCCGAATTCGGCCTGTCCTCGGCCATCTTCAGCCGCGATACCAGCCGCGCCCTGGCTCTGGCCCAGCGGGTCGAGTCGGGCATTTGCCATATCAACGGGCCGACCGTGCACGACGAAGCGCAGATGCCCTTCGGCGGCGTGAAATCCAGCGGCTACGGCAGCTTCGGCAGCCGCACCGCCATCGACCAGTTCACCCAGTTGCGCTGGATCACCCTGCAGCACGGTCCGCGCCACTACCCCATCTGACGTCACCGGCAAGACCCGCCGCCTGGCGCATCCGGGCGGCGGCACGACAGACAACAAGAACAAGGAGCAACCTGCGTGAATTCCGAAGCCAGCCCACGGCCGACCGACCGTGCCCAACCGCCGCGCTATCGGCAGGTGTCCATCGGTCATCCCCAGGTCGAGGTCAGCCAGGTCGACGGCATCCTGCGCATGAGCGCGCTGGAGCCGCTGGCACCGTTGCCCGCACGTCTGCTCGAACGCCTGGAATACTGGGCCGAAGTACGTCCGCAACAGACCTTTATCGCCGCCCGCGAAGACGGCGGCGCCTGGCGCGAGATCAGCTATGCCGACATGCTCGGGCAGGTGCGTACCATCGCCGCTCATCTGCTTGAGCTGGGACTTAGTGCCGAGCGGCCGCTGGCGCTGTTGTCCGGCAACGATATCGAGCACCTGCAAATCGCCCTCGGCGCCATGTACGCCGGGATTCCCTATTGCCCGGTATCGCCGGCCTACGCCTTGCTGTCCCAGGACTTCGCCAAGCTGCGGCATGTCTGCGAAGTGCTCACCCCGGGCGTGGTCTTCGTCAGCGACAGCCAGCCGTTCCAGCGCGCCATCGACGCGGTGCTCGACCCGTCGGTGGCAGTGATCAGCGTGCGCGGCGCCATCGAGGGCCGTAAGTCCATCGCGTTCGCCTCGCTGCTGCAGGACACCGACCTGGCCAGGGCCGACGCGGCCTTTGCCGCCACCGGCCCCGATACCATCGCCAAGTTCCTCTTCACCTCCGGCTCGACCAAGTTGCCCAAGGCGGTGATCACCACCCAGCGCATGCTCTGCGCCAACCAGCAGATGCTGTTGCAGACCTTCCCGGTGTTCGCCGAAGAGCCGCCGGTGCTGGTCGAC
This sequence comes from Pseudomonas sp. FG98, assembly GCF_057808595.1. Classification (NCBI taxonomy): domain Bacteria; kingdom Pseudomonadati; phylum Pseudomonadota; class Gammaproteobacteria; order Pseudomonadales; family Pseudomonadaceae; genus Pseudomonas; species Pseudomonas sp. FG98. The sequence continues at coordinate 4,087 of NZ_JBMDIJ010000054.1, forward strand.
TGGCTGCCGTGGAACCACACCTTCGGCGGCAGCCACAACCTAGGCATCGTCCTGTACAACGGCGGCAGCTTCTACCTCGACGCCGGCAAGCCGACGCCCCAGGGCTTCGGCGAAACCCTGCGCAACCTGCGCGAGATCTCGCCCACCGCCTACCTGACCGTGCCCAAGGGCTGGGAAGAGCTGGTCAAGGCGCTGGAGCAGGACGCTGAACTGCGCGAGGTGTTCTTCGCCCGCATCAAGCTGTTCTTCTTCGCCGCGGCGGGGCTGTCGCAAAGTGTCTGGGACCGTCTGGACCGTATCGCCGAACAGCACTGCGGCGAACGTATCCGCATGATGGCCGGGCTGGGCATGACCGAAGCCTCGCCGTCCTGCACCTTCACCACCGGGCCGCTGTCCATGGCCGGCTATATCGGCCTGCCGGCGCCGGGGTGCGAGGTCAAGCTGGTGCCCGTCGGTGACAAGCTGGAAGGTCGCTTCCGCGGGCCGCACATCATGCCCGGCTACTGGCGCGCGGCGCAGCAGACCGCCGAGGTGTTCGACGAAGAGGGCTTCTACTGCTCGGGGGATGCGCTGAAGCTGGCCGATCCACGGCAGAGCCAGTTGGGACTGATGTTCGACGGGCGTATCGCCGAGGACTTCAAGCTGTCCTCCGGGGTCTTCGTCAGCGTCGGCCCGCTGCGCAACCGCGCGGTGCTGGAAGGCTCGCCCTATGTGCAGGACATCGTGGTCGCCGCGCCGGACCGTGAATGCCTGGGCATCCTGGTCTTCCCCCGGCTGCCTGAATGCCGGCAACTGGCGGGGCTGGAGGCGGGTGCCAGCGATGCCGAGGTGTTGGCCAGCGCCCCGGTGCGCGATTGGTTCGGCGCCTGGCTGGAACGCCTCAACCGCGACGCCCAGGGCAATGCCAGCCGCCTCGAATGGCTGGCCTTGCAGGTGGAGGCGCCGTCCATCGATGCCGGGGAGATCACCGACAAGGGCTCGATCAACCAGCGTGCGGTATTGCAGCGCCGTGCGGCTCAGGTCGAGGCGCTGTATCGCGGCGAGGCCCCGGGCATGCTGCATGCGCAGGTGCGCTCATGAGCCTGTGCAGCCGCTTCGACGACGTGGCGATCGTCGAGATGGTCCGCACGCCCTGGGTCGATCTCGGCGGTGCGCTGGCTGCGGTATCGCCCATCGACCTGGGCATCTGTGCCGGGCGCGGCGTACTGGCGCGGGCCGGTGTCGATCCGGCCAGTGTCGACAGCGTGCTCGCCGGGAGCATGGCCCAGGCCAGTTTCGATGCCTACATGCTGCCCCGGCATATCGGCCTGTACAGCGGCGTGCCGCAGGCAGTGCCGGCGCTGGCGGTGCAGCGCATCTGCGGCACCGGCCTGGAGCTGCTGCGCCAGGCCGGCGAGCAGTTGCGCGATGGGGTGGAGCGGGTGCTGTGTGTCGGCAGCGAATCCATGTCGCGCAATCCGATAGCGGCCTACGAACATCGCGGCGGCTTTCGCCTCGGCGCGCCGGTCGGCTTCAAGGATTTTCTCTGGGAGGCGCTGTACGACCCGGCTGCCGGCGTGGACATGATCGGCACCGCCGAAAACCTCGCCCGCGAGTACGGACTGAGCCGCGAGGAGGTGGATGCCTGGGCCCTGTGCAGCCACCAGCGGGCGCTGGCGGCGCAGCAGGCGGGCTGGTTCGACGAGGAGATCGTCGCGGTGCGGCCTTCGCGCTTCGAGGCCGATGATTGCCTGCCACGGGGCATCGAACTGCCCCGTGGGGTAAGTGAAGTGCTGCGCGACAGTCATCCGCGCAGCACCGATGCCGCCGCCCTGGCTCGCCTGCGCGCCATTCATGACGGTGGCGTGCAGACCGCCGGCAACAGTTGCGCGGTGGTCGATGGCGCGGCGGCGGCCTTGGTCTGTCGTTACTCAGCTTGCGAAGACGTGCCCTTGGCCCGGTTGCTGATGGCTGCGGCCGTCGGCGTACCACCACGCACCATGGGCATCGGCCCGGCCCCGGCGATTCGCCTGCTGCTGGAACGCAGTGGCCTGCGCCTGGAGCAGATCGACCGCTTCGAAATCAACGAGGCCCAGGCCGCCCAGGTGCTGGCGGTAGCCCGCGCGCTAGAGCTGGACCCTGAGCGTTTGAACGTCCACGGCGGCTCCATTGCCCTCGGCCACCCGCTGGCCGCCACCGGCCTGCGCCTGGTGCAGACCCTGGCCCGCCAGTTGCTCGAGGGCAACCTGCGCTACGGCATCGCCGCTGCCTGCATCGGCGGCGGGCAGGGCATGGCCGTGCTGATCGAAAACCCCCAATTCGCTGGTTGAACGAGGTAACCCATGGCCTACCGTGCGCCCCTGGGCGATATGCAATTCGTGCTGCAACACTGGCTGCGCGCCGACCGCGACTGGCAGGACATGCCAGCCTTCGCCGAGGTCGATCTGGAACTGGCCGGGCAAATTCTTGAAGAGGCGGCGCGGTTCAGCGGTGAAGTGCTGGCACCGCTGAATACTCCAGGTGATCGGCAGGGCTGTCGGCTGGTCGATGGCGAGGTCACTACCCCCGAGGGTTTTCCGTCGGCTTACCGGGCCTATGTCGACGGCGGCTGGCCGGCGTTGGCCTGCTCGGTGGAGCTGGGCGGCCAGGGTTTGCCGCAGGTGCTCGACGCCGCGTTGCAGGAAATGCTCTACGCCAGCAACCACGCCTGGGCCATGTACACCGGCATCGCCCATGGTGCCTACCTGTGCCTGAAGACCCACGCCTCGGCCGAGTTGCAGGCGCGTTATCTGCCCGGCATCGTCAGCGGCGAAACCCTGCCGACCATGTGCCTGACCGAGCCCCAGGCCGGCAGCGATGTCGGCCTGCTGCGCTGCCGGGCCGAGGCGCTGGGCGATGGCAGCTATGCGGTCAGTGGCAACAAGCTGTTCATTTCCGGCGGCGAGCATGACCTGACCCGCGACATTCTCCATCTGGTGCTCGCCCGTCTGCCGGATGCGCCGCCGGGCAGCCGCGGAGTGTCGCTGCTGCTGGTGCCGAAATGGCTGGACGACGGCCAGCGCAACGGCGTGCATTGCGATGGCCTGGAACACAAGCTGGGCATTCGCGGCAGCGCCACCTGCGCCCTGCGTTTCGAGGGGGCCAAAGGCTGGCTGGTGGGCGAGGCCCATGGCGGCCTGGCGGCGATGTTCGTGATGATGAACTCGGCGCGCCTGCATGTCGGCTTGCAGGGCCTGGGGCATGCCGAGGCGGCCTGGCAGGTGGCGCGGGACTATGCCCTGGAGCGTAGGCAGATGCGTGCGCCGAGGCATCCCGACGGTGTTGTCGCGGCGGCGGCCGACCCGATCCACCTGCACCCGGCGATGCGCCGGATTCTCCTGGAACTGCGCGTGCGTACCGAGGGCATGCGCGCCATCGGCTACTGGGCCGCGCACTGGCTGGATATCGCCGCTGCCTCGGTCGACCCGGCACAGCGTGACAAGGCCGAACGGCTGGCGGCGCTGCTCACGCCCATCGTCAAGGCCAGCTTCACCGCCCAGGGTTTCGACCTGGCGAGCAAGGCCCTGCAGGTGTTCGGCGGCTATGGCTACACGGCGGAATTCCCCATCGAGCAGACCCTGCGCGACAGCCGTATCGCCATGATCTATGAAGGCAGCAACGAGATTCAGGCCAATGACCTGTTGCTGCGCAAGGTGCTCGGTGACGGCGGTGCGGGCTTTGCCTTGCTGCTCGCGGAGATGCGCCGGGAAGCCCGGGCCACCGGCTCGGTGTTCGCCGAGGCGCTGGGCGAGGTGTGCCAAGGGTTGGCGGCGCTGCTGCCGGAGCTGCGGGCATTCACTGGAGAAGACAGCGAGTATCCCTATCGGGCGGCGGGGGACTTCTTGCAGCTGTGTTCCGTCAGTCTGCTGGCCTTTGCCTGGGCCAGGAGCGCCCGCTGTGCCGAAGGGCTGGCGGAACCGCTGCGGCGGGAGAAGCTGGAAAGTGCCGGGTTCTGCTTCGATTACCTGTTGCCTGAGTTCGACCGGCAACTGGCGGCCGTAAGGGCGGCTCGGGCTCCGCTGGCGTTTATTGGCTGACCATCCCGGCCTCATCGCTGGCAAGCCAGCTCCCACAAGGACCGCATGCACCGCTGAACCTGTGGGAGCTGGCTTGCCAGCGATGAGGCCCTCAAGAGCACCCTGGAATCCAGCTATCCATTTCTTGCATACCTACCTTGCACAAAGCGGTTTCCTCGCCGCCGGTGGCCCAGTGCTATAGTCCAGCACCGGCTTGGCCAAGCTGTCCGACCCCCGATTTCCAGAGGAGCCCCAGTGAGCACCTTCACCTACACGGTCAGCCCCGATGTCTTCCGCGATCACCCCGACTACCGCCGCGGCGTGGTGGTGTTCGGCAATCTCGACAACACTCGCCCCGATGCCGAGCTCACCGCGCAACTGCGCGCCAGCGAAGCCGCGCTGCGCCAGCGGATCAGCGGCAACCCCGCCGATTTCCCGCAGATCGCCGCCTGGCGCGAGGCCTATCGCCGCTTCGGCGCCAAGCCTTCGGAGCACCGCAGTTCCATCGAGGCCCTCGGCCGCCGCGTGCTCAAGCCCGACAACCTGCCGGATATCAACCCGCTGGTGGATATCGGCAACCTGCTGTCGCTGCGCTATCTGCTGCCGGCTGGGGTCCATCCCATCGGTGCGCAGTCGAGCCGGATCGAACTGCGCAAGGCCCGCGATGCAGACCGTTTCCTCGCCGACGCTGGCAGCGAGCCGGAAACCATCGCTCCGGGTGAAATCGTCCTCGCCGCCGGTTCGCGCATCCTCACCCGGCGCTGGACCTGGCGCCAGGCCGCCGATACCCGCACCCTGGCCGATACCAGCCAGGTGTTCTTCGATATCGACGGCCTGCCGCCGACTCGTCCCGAGGAGGTGCAGGCCGCGATCGCCGATCTGATCGAGCTGGTAGCGCGCTTCTGCGGTGGCGAATGCCTGGGCCATGCGGTACTCGATGCCGCTCAGCCGACCCTGACCCTCGCCTGAGCGCCGCCATGGGCCAGGCCTTCAACAACCTGAGCATCGGTCAGCTGCGTGTGCTGCTGACCCTGCTGGAGGTGCGCAACCTCAGCCACGCGGCGACCCGCCTGGGTACCAGCCAGTCGGCCCTGAGCCGGCACCTGGCGCAGTTTCGCGAGGCCTTCGGCGACCCGCTGCTGGTGCGCCAGGGCCGCCAGTACATTCTCAGCGAACGTGGCCTGGCGCTCCTTGAACCGGTCAAGGCGGTGCTCGGCCAGTTGCACGACCTGGGCACCCCCTCGCAATTCTCCCCGGCCACCTGCGAACGGCGCTTCGCCCTGGCCGGCTCCGACCATGTCGCCCAGTACATCCTTCCCCAGCTGCTGCGCGACCTGGCCGAGGTAGCCCCCGGCGTCAGCATCGATTTCCGTTCCTGGGAGGCCAATCGCTTCGACTGGCTGGCCAGCGGCAAGATCGACCTGGCCACCAGCATGATCGAGGACACTCCGGCGGAGTTTCACGGCCGGGTGATCGGCGAGGACATGGCCGTCTGCGTGATGCGCAGCGCTCACCCGCTGGCCTCGGAAAACAACCTGAGCGTGCAGCAGTTCCTCGCCTGGCCGCACCTGAAGATCAGCACCGGCGGCGACAAGGACAGCTTCGTCGATGCCTGGCTGCGCAAGCATGGCCAGCAGCGCGACCTCAAGCTCACGGTGCCGTACTACTCGGCGGCGCTGGAGGTGATCCGTAGCAGCGACATGCTGCTGATGCTGCCGGAACACATCGCGCGCAAATGGAGCGAGCAGGCCGAGGTCTGCTACCGGCCGCTGGCCTTCGTCGAACATCCGTTCCGTTACTGGGTGGTCTGGCATAGCCGTACCCATGCCTCGGCGGAACAGCAGTGGTTTCGCAAGTTTATCTACGAACATTGCCGCGGTTCGCAGTTCCTGAGTCCGGGCCGATAACTATCCAGACCTCGCATAGTTCCCATTCAATATTGCTGGCTGTTCAACCGGTAACTTGCTGGTAACTTGAACTTCGACGAAGTGCACAGATAACTTCGCGAGCAACTTGAATACTTCAACTATCACCTGCCGAACTATCGCCAGGCGCCGGGTCATGCCGTGCCTGAAAAACAATACGGACAATAAAGACGATGAGCAGAAACGCCACTCCGGACCCCGCCCTGGCGCGGGGCCTGTCCAATCGCCATATCCAGATGATCGGCCTCGGCGGCGCCATCGGCACCGGCCTGTTCCTTGGCAGTGCCGGGGTGATCAAACTGGCCGGCCCCTCGTTGCTGCTGGGCTATGCCCTGGCCGGGCTGATCGCCTTCCTGATCATGCGCCAGCTCGGCGAGATGCTGGTGGACGAGCCGGTATCCGGTTCGCTGAGCCACTTTTCCAACAAGTACTGCTCCGGCTTCATGGGCTACCTGGCCGGCTGGAACTACACCGCCGGCTATATCCTGGTGGGCATGGCCGAACTCACTGCGGTGGGCAAGTACGTGCAGTTCTGGTGGCCGGAGATCCCCACCTGGGCCTGCGCCGCATTCTTCTTCGTGCTGATCAACGGCCTCAACCTGCTGGCGGTGAAGGTCTACGGCGAGGTGGAATTCTGGTTCGCAACGATCAAGGTCACGGCGGTCGTGATGATGATCGCCCTGGGTGCCTGGCTGCTGTTCGGCCCGACTCCGCCCGCCGGCGCTGCCGTGAGCAACCTGTGGAGCCACGGCGGCTTCGTGCCCAACGGTTTCGGCGGGCTGATCCTGGCCCTGCCGCTGATCATGTTTGCCTTCGGCGGCCTGGAGTTCATCGGCTTCACCGCCGGCGAGGCCCGGGACCCGCAGCGCACCATTCCCAGCGCGATCAACAAGGTGCTGCACCGCATCGGCCTGTTCTATATCGCCGCCCTGGCGGTGCTGCTGGCCCTGACGCCGTGGGACGAACTGGTGGCCTCGCTGTCGGCCGGGGGCGATCCGTACAGCGCCAGTCCCTTCGTGAGGATCCTCGACCTGCTGGGCATCGGTGCGGCAGCCCACGTGCTCAATCTGGTGGTGCTGACGGCGGCGCTGTCGGTGTACAACGCGGTGGTTTACTGCACCGTGCGCCAGTTGCATGCCATGGCCGGGCAGGGCCATGCACCCAAGCGCCTGCTCAAGCTCAACCGCAACGGGGTGCCGGTCAATGCGCTGTTCATCACCGCCGCCGTGACGGCGCTGGCGGTGTTGCTCAACTGGCTGTCGCCCAATGGCACTCTGGAACTTCTGATGGCCCTGGTCGTTGCCACCACCATCATGAACTGGATGCTCACCAGTTATACCCACCTGAAGTTTCGCCGGGCCAAAGTGGCGGCGGGGGGGCGCACGTTATATCGCTCGCCGTTGTTCCCGCTGAGCAACTATCTGTGCATCGCCTTCATCCTTGGAATCATGCTGGTGATGGCCTTTATTCCGTCCATGCGCATATCGGTATGGCTGATTCCATTCTGGTTGCTGCTGATCTACGCCAGTTACCGCAAATATCACTCGACGAAGTCCGGCGCATTGCGCTTCGAATAATCCGCAACAGGTAATGATGATGAAATCCGAACTCCCTGCTGTTCAACAGCTCACGGGCGGCGAAGCCCTGGTCGAAAGCCTCAAGGTGCATGGCGTCGATACCGTATTCGCCTTGCCCGGTGCGCAGATCTACGGTCTCACCGATGCCCTGGCGCGCAACGCCGACAGCATCCGCACTCTTGGCGCCCGGCATGAACAGACCAGTGCCTACATGGCCTTCGGTTATGCCCGCTCGACGGGCCGCCCCGGCGTGTTCAGCGTGGTGCCGGGCCCGGGCATCCTCAATGCCAGCGCGGCGATGCTCACCGCCCATGGCTGCAATGCGCCGCTGCTGGCCCTCACCGGGGACGTGATGAGCGGCTTCAAGGACCGTGGGCGCGGTCAGTTGCATGAGCTGCCACGTCAACTGGAGATTCTCCAGAGCATCGGCAAATGGGCGGCACATATCGAGCAACCGGCCGATGCGCCGTGGCAGGTAGCCCAGGCGTTCCAGGCCATGCAGTCGGGGCGCCCGGGGGCGGTGTCGTTGCAGGCTTCGTGGGACTTCTTCACCCGCAGTGCGGCGGTGCGCATGCAGGCACCGCTGGCCTTGCAGGCCAGGCCACCAGTGGACAGCGACGCCGTGGAGCGCGCCGCGAAGCTGCTGGCCGGGGCCAAGGCGCCGATGATCTTCGTCGGCTCCGGTGCGCTGGAGGCCAGTGCCGAAGTGGGCCAGCTGGCGGAAGTGCTGGGCGCGCCGGTGGTCAGTTTCCGTGGCGGACGCGGCGTGGTCTCCGACGATCACCCGCTGGGCTTTACCGTGGCCGCCGGTGCCCGCTTGTGGCCGCAGACCGATGTGGCGGTGGTGATCGGCTCGCGCTTCGAGCTGCTGGATATCCGCTGGCGCCACCGCCCGGCGGGCTTGAAGCTGATCCGTATCGATATCGACCCGGCCGAAGTGCGTCGCCTGCCGGCCGAGGTCAATCTGCTGGCTGATGCCGCCGAAGGTGCCAGTGCCCTGGCCGAGGCCGTGCTGCGCGCCGGACCGCCGCGCCGTCGCGATGAGCAGATCGCCGAGGCCAAGGCGGCTGCCGAACAGGCCATCCAATGTGTGCAGCCGCAACTGGATTACCTGCGGGTGATCCGCGAGGTGCTGCCCCGGGACGGTTTCTTCGTCGAGGAAATTTCCCAGGTCGGCTTCACCTCGATCTTCGGCTTCCCGGTGTACCAGCCACGCACCCTGGTCACCTCCGGGCACCAGGGCACCCTGGGCTTCGGCTTCCCCACCGCGCTCGGGGTCAAGGCGGCCCACCCGGACAAGGCGGTGGTGTCGATCTGCGGAGATGGCGGCTTCATGTTCGCTGCCCAGGAGTTGGCCACGGCGGTGCAGTACCAGCTCAACCTGGTGACCATCGTGTTCAACAACAACGCCTTCGGCAACGTCTACCGCGACCAGCAGGAAAGCTTCGGCGGGCGCCTGCTCGGCTCCGAACTGGTCAACCCGGACTTCGTGCGCTTTGCCGAATCCTTCGGCGTGCAGGCCCTGCGCGTCGCCTCGCCGGCGCAGCTGCGCCCGGCCCTGGAGCAGGCTTTCGCCGCCGATCGCCCGGTGCTGATCGAAGTCAGCGTGCCGCGCGGCAGCGATGCCAGCCCCTGGCAGTTCCTGCACCCGACCTTTGCCCACTGAGGAGCCCCTGATGTTCGAACATGTCGAGACCTACCCCGGCGACCCGATCCTGTCGCTGATGGACGATTACCAGCGCGACCCGCGCACGGACAAGGTCAACCTGAGCATTGGCTTCTACTACGACGAGCAGGGCCAGGTGCCGGTGCTGGAATCGGTGCGCCAGGCCCGCGCACGACTGGATGCCCGGGCGGAGGCGGCCAACCTGTACCTGCCCATGGATGGCCTGGCGGACTTTCGCCAGGCGGTGCAGCGCTACCTGTTCGCCGACGCGGACAGCGAGCGCATCGTCACCCTGCAAAGCGTCGGTGGCTCCGGGGCACTGCGGGTCGGGGCGGATTTTCTCAAGCGTTACTACCCGCACTCCCGGGTCTGGGTCAGCGATCCGACCTGGGACAACCACCTGGCGATCTTCCAGGGTGCCGGGTTTGCCGTGGAGCGCTATCCGTACCTGGATGCCAGCGGTCAGCAGGTGGACTTCCCGCGCATGCTGGAGGTCTTCGCCAGCTTGCCGGCCAACAGCATCGTGTTGCTGCATGCCTGTTGCCATAACCCCACCGGGGTGGACCTCGAACCGTGGCAATGGGACGCGCTGTACGGGCTGTGCCGCGAGCGGGCGCTGATCCCGTTTCTCGACGCCGCCTATCTGGGGCTGGGGCAGGGGCTCGACGAGGATACCTACGCCATCCGCGCCCTGGCCCGTGCCGGTATCACCGGGCTGGTCAGCAACTCGTTTTCCAAGGTGTTCTCGCTGTATGGCGAGCGGGTCGGCTCGTTGTCGGTGATTTGCGACAGCGTTGTGATTGCCGGCCGGGTGGCGGGGCAGTTGAAGGGCACGGTGCGCACCAACTACTCCAACCCGCCCCGGCATGGCGCCGAGCTGGTGGCGACCATCTTTGCCGATGCCGAACTCGGCGCGTTATGGCGCAGCGAACTGGATGCCATGCGCGAGCGCATGGTGAAGATGCGCAGGGCGTTGTACGAGCGGGTCGATGCCGGGCTGGATGTCGGCTATCTGCTGCGCCAGCGCGGGATGTTCAGCTACACCGGGCTGAGTGCCGGGGCGGTCGATCGTATTCGGGAAAAGCACGGCGTGTACCTGATCCGCAGTGGGCGGATGTGCGTGGCGGGGCTGAATGAATCCAACCTGGACGTGGTGGCCAGGGCGCTTTCGGACCATTGAGAGGGGGAGTGACTCCAGTTGCCTCGGGTGCCCTTCGGGGCACTTTTTTTTGCTGTTTTTCATGGCCTCATCGCTGGCAATGCCAGCTCCCACAGGTTTCTGTGTCGGGCCTGGATCATGCGGCTGGCCCGAAACCCTGTGGGAGCGGCCGGGCGGCGATCCGATTGCCGGCGATGAGGTCGGTACAAACACCCTCAAAACCTGGCTATCCCCCGCCCCAGAGCCCTCCTGAACGCGAAACCTTTCACAAATCTTTCACTTTATTTCGAACTTTCCTACAGCCACCTCCCTCGAAGCCCTGCATTCGTTAATACGTTTACCGTCATGGAGGCTTCACCAATGCGTACCCGTAACCTGCTCGCCCCGACCTGCATCCTGGCCCTGCTGGGTGCACCCCTGGCTGCCGTTGCCGCGCCGAGCACCGACCCGCTGTTCACCCTTGGTCTGACGGGCAGCTACGACAAGTTCAAGTTCGAAGGCGGTAGCGAATCCGACGACAGCCACCTGGGCCAGGGCGGGGTGTTCGCCACCTTCGGCAACAAGCTCACCGCCGAATCCGGCTTCATCTACCAGGTCGGCGCCGAGGCCAAGTACGGCAAGAAGGACGACAACAAGCTCAAGGAAGCCCAGGCCGATCTCGACCTCGGCTGGCGTGCCGCGCTGGATGCGCGCAACTTCGTTGATGTCACCGTCGGCGGCGGCTACGGCTGGTCGCGCTTCGAACCGGAGATCAACGACCTCGATACCAAGCTCACCGTCAAGTCGCCATTCGCCAAGGCTGCGCTGGGCTACAACCACCAGTTCGATACTTCGACCCTGCGCGTCGAAGTCGGCGCCCGCCACACCCTCGACGGCCGCGCGCGCCTGAAGGTGGACGATTACGGCAGCGACAGCGTCGACCTCAAGGACCGCACCAACCCGTACGCCGAAGTCAGCCTGCTGATGAACCAGCAGGGCGGTATGCCGATCCAGGTCGGCGCCTACTACACCCGTACCGAGTACAAGCTGGACGAGGACTCGGTGGTGGCTGACAACACCAAGCTCAAGCGTGACGAGTTCGGGGTCAAGGTGGGTCTGGCGTTCTGACCCGACGGGAGCGGCTTCCTTGCTCCAGGGGCAGCAACCCGCTGCTGAGCCACTGCTCCTGACGCAACAGTCAACTCCCTATCTCCGCTACAACCCTTGATCCACAAGGCCCGCAGCCTCTGGCACGGGCCTTGCCATGGTGCAGCCATCCGTAATCAGAGAGCTGCCCATGACCCTGCCTTTCCGCCGCCAGCCCCTGGCGCTGTTGATCGCCGCCACCTTGTTGCCTGCCGCTGCCGCACTGGCCGATGACAACGACAAGCCCGATGCACTCCCCACCGTGACCGTCACCGCGCAGAAGCGCGAGGAGTCGCTGCAGGACGTTGCCGCCGCCGTCTCCGCCGTGTCCGGCAAGAGCATCGAGCAAACCGGCGGCGGCTTTACCGCCGGCAAGGCCCTGCAGGACGTGCCCAACGCCATCGCCCCGGAATTCGCCGGCAACCAGCGGCCGCGCTGGTATATCCGCGGCATGGGCTCGGGGGACATGGCGTCGACCACGGTCTACCCGGTGGGCATCTATGTCGACGACACCTATATCAGCCCGCATATCGCCACCGGCGGCCCGCTGTATGACCTGGAGCGGGTCGAGATCCTGCGCGGCCCGCAAGGCACGCTGTGGGGCAAGAACACCACCGGCGGAGCGATCAACTTCGTCTCGCGCAAGCCGCAGTTCGAAGAGGGCAACGGTTACCTGAAGATCGATGCCGGCAACTATGACTCGCGCCTGTACGAAGGCGCCTATGGCGGCACCCTGGTGGAGGATCGGCTGGCCGCACGGGTGGCCTTTGTCGACCAGAGCAAGGACGGCCAGCTGAAGAACATCGTCGACGGCCATACCGTCGGCGACGTGCATGACCAGGCGGTGCGGGCGCAGATCCTTGCGCGCCTGAGCGACGATCTCGATGCCACCCTGCAGATCCGTGCCCGTGACTACAAGGGGCAGGGCATCGCCACCCGCGCCTGGGGTGCCGGTCCCGGCGGCACCACGCTGTTCGGCCCGGCGCCGACGCTGGACGACGATGAAGCGGCCTTTACCGGCAAGGCCGAGGACCGTATCCAGCACAACGGCGTGCAACTCAACCTGCACTGGGACCTGGGCGAGCTGAGCCTGGACTCGATCACCGCTTTCGACGATATCCAGGAAAAGGCCCAGGGCCCGAACATGGGCATCTACGAATTCGGCCGCTCCTGGGGCGATGACCACTGGCGCCAGGTGTCCCAGGAGTTGCGCCTGTCCTCGGCGAAAAACCAGCCGGTGAGCTGGATCGTCGGTACCCACCTGTTCCACGAGAACCTCGATAGCGTCAACAGCAGCGCCATCCTGCCCACTGCCTACAACGCGCCGTTCGGCGTGGCCAGCTATGGCCGTACCGACCTTGAGCAGAGCACCAGCAGCTACGCGCTGTTCGGCAGCAGCACCTGGCAGGCCACCGATGACCTCAGCCTGACCCTGGGCCTGCGCTGGACCCGCGAGACCAAGGACATCGACCTGCACCGGGTGGCTGCGGCGGACGCTGCCGATGTGTCCTTCGCCAGCAGCAATCGCTGGTGGAAGGACTACACCGGAACGGTCGCCAACGTCGCCACCCAGGACGAGAAACGCACCTGGAACAAGCTGACCTACGACTTCACCCCCGAGTACCAACTCAACGACAACGCCCGGGTGTACTTCCGCTACGCCAAGGGCTTCCGCTCCGGCGGTTTCAACGGCGGGGCGACGGTGCAGGCGGAAACCTCGGTGGTGGCGCCGGAGAACGTCGATGCCTATGAGCTGGGGATCAAGAGCGAGTGGTTCGACGAGCGCCTGGTGGCCAACGCCAACGTCTTCTACTACGACTACTCGGATATCCAGGTGAACACCGTGTCGGTGAGCAACGGCCAGGTGGTCTCGCTGCTGACCAACAGCGGCACCGGGGTGATTCGCGGGGCCGAGTTCGAAGTGCAGGCGCTGCCCTGGCAGAACCTGCAACTGCGTGGCTCCCTAGGCCTGCTGCATACCGAGCTGAAGGACTTCTCCTCGCCGGGTGGCCCGGACTATTCCGGCAACCGCATCGCCCGCTCGCCGGAGCGGACCCTGTCGGTCGGCGCCAGCTACCGCATTCCGCTGCAAGGGGGTGATGCGGTGACCCTCGACAACAGCTGGCGCTACCAGAGCCGCATCTACTTCCTGCCCACCGCCCAGGAAGACCACAGCGTGTCCCAGGGCGGCTACACCCTCGGCAATGCCAGCCTGACCTACCACTTCGGCGGGCAGCAGGACCTGGATGTCAGCGCCTACGTCAACAACCTCACCGACAAGCGCTACAAGACCGACAGCGTGCCGCTGCCGTTCGATATCGCCTGGGATGCGCGGGGGGATCGGCGGACTTATGGGGTTTCGGTGACCACTCACTTCTGATGTGATGGCTGGAGGCCCATCGCTGGCAAGCCAGCTCCCACAGTGTCCGCGGCGCTGCTGAACCTGTGGGAGCTGGCTTGCCAGCGATAGGGCCCTCAGCACCACTACCCAAACCACCTGGCCAACCCGCTCGGCGTCAACCCGGTCCACCGCTTGAACGACCGCCGGAAATTGGTGGTGTCGCTGAACCGCAGGTAACTGCACACCTCCTCGTTGGTGTAGCCCTTCATCTGGTACAGGTACAGCGCTACATGCCGGCGCACCAGGTCCAGTTGCTGCTGGAAGTGGGTGCCATGCTTGCCCAGCCTGCGCTTGAGGGTGGTGGGGCTGATGCCGAAGGCGGCGGCGACCCGGTCGAGGTTGATCGGCTCGTGGATATGCCCGTGCAGGTGATCGAACAGTTCATCGAGAAAACTCGAACCCCCGCCCAGTGCCGCCAACTGCTCCAGGCACGCCTGCCGCGCCACCAGCCCCGGCGTGGCCGCGGCATTCGGCAGCGGCCGGTGGATATGCTCGCGGGGCAGGGAGAGCAGGGTGATCTGCGCATCGAAGCGCACGTCTTCGCCGAGGTGCACCCAGTACTGCTCGATATGCCGTGGCTGGCTCCAGGCACACTGGATACGCCATGGCAGATGCTCGCCGACCAGTCGCCGGCTCATCGCCAGCACCGCGCTGAGACAAGCCTCGCCAAGAAACTGCGCCTGGCTGCCGACGCCGCAACCGTCCTGCCAGTACAGGTGCAGGTAGTGTTCCTCCAGCATCAGGCGCGGAGTCAGCAGCGGGCTGAGCAGGGCATGGAACTCGCACAGATGCTCCAGCGCCTGGTACAGGTCGCGGGCATGCAGCAGGGTCTGGCTGGCTTCGCCGTAGTGTCCGGGCAGCAGGCGCTGGCCGAACAGGAAGGCACTGTCGTCGGCATCCAGCAGGCGCCGGGCATTGTCGATCAGGGTGAGGAACTGTTCCTGGCTCAGGCGCGCAACACCACGGCTGATGTCCTCGTAGAACACCTCGCAGCCGCGCAGCAGGCGATGACTGTCGATGCCCCGGGACAGCGCCAGGTCGATCAGGGCGGCTGGCTGGTAGTGGCCGACGATAAAACGCTGGTCCCGTTCGTAGCCGTTCATGCCGCCCCCTGCCGTGGTGGCTGGCGCTTGGCCTTGGCGATACCCAGGTTGACCCGCTTGAGCAGGCTCTCCGCATCATCGTCATAGGCCATGGCCGCCGCCACGCTGGCGCGCAGGTGCAGGCGTTCGCCATGGCGCAGGGTCTTGTAGGCCAGGCTGGCCACCGCCTGTTGCAGCTCTTTGGCCAGCCAGCGCGCCTGGGTTTCGCCGGTATTGGGCATGACCACCACGAAGCGGTCGCCGGCCAGGCGGCAAAGCACGTCCTGCTGGCGCAGGTTGAGCAGCAGCAACTGCGCCAGCACCTGTAGCAGGTGGTCGCCCTCGGCCTCGCCGTGTACCAGGTTCACCGCGCTGAAATCGTCGATATCCAGCACCACCAGCGACAGCGGCTGGCCCTCGCGGGTCGCCTGTTCCAGGGCCAGTTGCACGTGCTGGCGCAGGTACTGGGCGCCACCGAGGGGCGTCAGCTTGTCGAACAGCAGGTGCTCGCGGAACAGCCCCTCGCGCTTGCTCATCTGTGCGTTGATCGCCTGCTGCTCCTTGTGCAGGTGATAGATGCCGAGGGTCACCAGGATCATCCCCACCGGCATTGGCGCGGTTTCCAGCCAGTTGTCCCAGACCGCGTCCGGGGCCAGGCGGATGAACTCGTCGAGCACATCCATCCACCAGGAAAAGCACACGCAGGCCATGCCTACGGCGAGCAGGCGGCTGACCCGTCCGGCCGGGCGACTGCGCATCAGCATCAGCAGCCAGACCAGCCAGATCAGCCCCGAGCCGCCTTCGCCGACCACGTCCATCCAGTTGATCTGCGCCCACGGCTTGACCTCGCCGAAGGCCAGGTAGACCTGCAGGCCGAGATTGGCGGCGATGGCCAGGCCAACGAAGGTCAGGGTGTGCAGTTTCAGCAGTGATTTCATCGAAGGTCTCCGGGCCGGGCCCGCCGAGCGTGCCCGATCCATGTCACAACGCTGTTACAGCGCCTTGCTGCGTGATTTGCAGGGCAACTGGTCAGGGCCTTGTTCACCCGTGCAGAAACGCTCCGCCGGCAGGTTCTTCGCCGGCTCGCTCAGGCCGTTGCGGCCCTGCTTGTCGCGGCTCAGGTCGAAGGCATCGTAGAGCGTGCCGTTGGCGGTGAAGCTGCGCACCTCAAGGCGCGACGGCAGCACTTCGACGGTCTGGTACAACTGGGTTTCCTCGGCGGCGCGGTCCGGTTGGGTGCGGGCGCGGTCGTTGAGGCCGTACATCTTCGAGCCCGCGACCGAGACCATGTACACCGGGCCCTGGACCTTGCCGGCGGCGTGATCCTTTTGCGCTGCGACACGGCCGTTGGCATTGCTCAGGCGGCTGTAGCAGTGGTCGTGCCCCTGCAGCACCAGGTCGACCTGGTAGCGCTCGAACAGCGGCTTCCACGCCGCCTTCAACGGCCCGGTGTCTTCCGGGCGGGCGCAGGTGTAGATCGGCTGATGGGTGACGACGATTTTCCAGCGCGCCTTGCTTTCCTTCAGGCGCTGTTCCAGCCACTGGCTCTGCTGGTCGAGGGTACCGAGGTCGAGGGCGGCGGTGCCGTCGAGGACGATAAAGCGCACGTCCTGGTAGTCGGTGAAGTAGGTGGTGCTTTTCAGGCCTTTCACGCCGTTGCCGGGCAGGGCGAACTGGCGCGCCCAGTGCGGGCCGAGCACACGGCCTTCGCTGCCGTCGGGATTGATGCTGTCGAGGTACTCGTGGTTGCCGCTGGCGACCAGTTGGGGAATCCCGGCGTAGTGGAAGCCGCCGGCCTGATTCCATTCGCCCCATTCATCGTCGTGGACCAGGTCGTCGCGTTGCGAGGTGAGGTCGCCGGCATGCACCACCAGCGCCGGGCTGGCGGTGGCCTGGAGGGCCTGGCGGATGCTGCGCGAGGCGATCGACAGGATGTCGTTCTGGGTATCGCCCAGGTAGATGAAGCGGAACGGCTTGAAGCCGGTGGCGGCGGTGCGGAACTGCAGCCACTCGCTCCAGCCGGCGGCGCCCTTGACTCGGTACACGTAGGGGGTATCCGGTTGCAGGTTGGTGAGGCGTACCTGGTGATACAGCGCTGCGCCGTTTTCGGTGTCCAGTGCCTGGCTGCTGCCTTGCAGCAAGGTCGCGCGTTTCTCCAGTTGCGGGCCGTCGAGGGCCGGGGCCAGTTGCAGCTCGGTGGCGCCCTGGTGGCTGTCGGTACGGAAGGCCACGGCCATTTCCCGCGCCGGGTCGGCGCCTGGGGTCAGCACGATACGGTCGGCCAGGCCGCTGGCGGCGTAGGGCGCGCCGGGGGAGTGGGGCAGGGGTTCGGCGGCGCTGGCGCTGCCGATGCAGGCGGCGAGGGCGAGGGCCAGGAGGCTCGGGCGGATCATGGAAAGTCCTTGGTCGTTGAGTACTGGCGGCCAAGGAAACAAAGGCAAATGACGCTTGGGTTACAGGTTGGGGGGTCTATTTGGACAGGGGAAGATGTGAAAAAAATGCGGACTCCTGCTGTTTTCAAGGGCCTCATCGCTGGCAAGCCAGCTCCCACAAGGTCGGTGTATGCAGTACCTGTGGGAGCTGGCTTGCCAGCGATGAGGCCAGTCCACTCAATGAAAGGAAAAAGGGGGTCATATCAGCCCATAACCACCGCCGAAAACCGCCGAAAACACCCCGATCCAGCCTAAATGAAAATCCCTGTCACAGATCTGCCACACACCACCCCTAGCGTGCCCCTCAGTTTCCGCCCCGGTGTGGCGGATCGACTTCAGGGGAGCAACAACGTGGCAATCGTCAGATTCAAGATCAGCCTGCTGGGCATGGCCATCGCCGCCAGCCTGCCGGCCTTTGCCGAGGACAAGGTGGAGCATGTCAACGTGGTCGGCCAGGCCGCGAGCATGGACCAGGCGCTGAAGGAGCAGAAGGCCGCCGACAGCATTCGCAGCGTGGTCCACGCCGATGCCGTCGGCCAGTTGCCCGACGACAACGCCGCCGAGGCCTTGCAACGCATTCCCGGCCTGTCGGTGGAACGCGACCAGGGCGAAGGGCGCTTCGTCAGCGTGCGCGGCATCGGCCCGGACCTGAACAGCGTGACCATCAACGGCACCCTGCTGCCGGCCCCGGAAGCCGATCGTCGGGCAGTGGCCCTCGATGTGCTGCCCACCGAACTGGTGCAGTCGCTGTCGGTGGTCAAGTCGCTGACCCCGGACATGGATGCCAACTCCCTCGGCGGCACCATCGAGGTGGAAAGCCTGTCGGCCTTCGATCACCCGGGCCTGTTCTACACCCTCAGCGGCGAAGCCAGCCACGACAAGAACACCAGCCAGGACAGCCCGAAATTCTCCGGCGCCTTCAGCAACAAGTTCAGCCTCGGCGACGGCATCGACAACTTCGGCGTAGCCGCGGCGCTCAGTTGGCAGCAGCGCGACTTCGGTTCGGACAACGTCGAGACCGGCGGCGCCTGGGACTTCGACGGCGACCAACCACGCCTGGAAGAAGCCGAGCAGCGCGACTACCGTATCCGCCGTGAACGCACCGGCGCCGGTCTCAACTTCGACTACCGCCCGGACGATTTCTCCAGCTACTACCTGCGCACCCTCTACAGCCGTTTCAAGGACACCGAGACGCGCAACGCCGCCGGGGTCGAGTTCGAAGACCCGCAGGCTGCCGGCGAGCGCGGCGACGGCGAGGGCTGGCGCGCCCTGAAATCCCGCGAGGACACCCAGGAAATCCAGTCCTACGTGTTCGGCGGCGAGCGCCTGATCGACGCCTGGACCCTCAGCGGCCAGGTCGGCTACAGCAAGTCCAGCGAGAACGACCCGGGCGGCATCGCCAATGCCAGGTTCGAAGGCGACTTCAGCGGCATCGGCTTCGACGGCACGCGCAAGCCGCGGCTGAGCACCGGCTCCGACTACTACGACGCCGACGCCTTCACCCTGGACAAGGTCGAGTGGGAAAAAGCCAACTCCACCGACGAGGAAAAGAACATCCGCTTCGACCTGGCCCGTGACTACGAACTGGCCGGCAACGCCTCCCAGGTCAAGTTCGGGGCCAAGGCCAGCCGCCGCGACAAGCGCGCCGACACCGATGTCTGGGTGTATGACGATTTCGACGATGTCAGCCTGGCTGGCTACCAGAGCGGCAATGTCGACTACTCGTTGGGCAACTTCGGCAACGGCATCAGCGCCGGGGCGATCAAGGACCTGATCGGCGGCCTCGACCGCGACGCCTTCTACGACGAAGAAGAATCGCGGATCAACGACTTCAGCATGCGCGAGGACATCAACGCCGCCTACCTGATGAACACCATCGATATCGACGCCTGGCGCCTGATCGGCGGCCTGCGCTACGAGGGCACCGAGTTCGAGGCCAAGGGCACCGGCCTGCGCGATGGCGTGTACAACCCGACCGAAAGCCGCAAGCGCTATGACCACTGGCTGCCGGGCCTGCATGCGCGCTACCAGTTCAGCCCGCAGACCCAGTTGCGTGCGGCCTGGACCAACACCGTGGTGCGTCCGACCTTCGGTCAATTGGCACCGGGTTTCGTGATCGACGAAAGCGAAGGCGAAGCCAGCTTCGGCAACCCCGGGCTCAAGCCGCTGGAGTCGATGAACCTCGACCTCGGCATCGAGCACTACATGGGCCGCGCCGGCACCGTCTCGGCGTTCCTGTTCTACAAGGACATCGACAACTTCGTCTACAACACCGACCTGGCCGGCACCGGCGAGTGGGTCGACTTCGACGAGGCCAAGACCTTCGCCAACGGCAGCAGCGCCAAACTCTACGGTCTGGAACTGGCCTACTCGCAGAAGTTCGACTGGCTGCCGGCGCCGTGGAACGGCCTGCTGCTCGGCGGCAACCTGACCCTGAGCAAGTCCCGTGCGGAGATCGACGGCCAGGGCCTGACGCGACGCATCGACCTGCCCAACCAGTCCGACACCGTCGGCAACCTGACCCTCGGCTGGGAAGACCACAAGCTCAGCCTGCGCCTGGCGGCCAACTACAAGTCCCGTTACCTGGCGGAAGTCGCCGCGGTGGATGACAAGGCCCACGACCTGTACGCCGACGACCAGTTGTTCGTCGATTTCAAGGCCGGCTACTTCCTCACCCCGGATCTGCAACTCACCTTCGAGGCGCAGAACATCACCGACGAGTCCTATTACACCTACACCGGGCGCTCGCGCTTCAACTCCCAGTACGAAGAGTACGGCCCGACCTACAAGGTCGGCCTGACCCTGACCCACTTCTGACCGATCGCCCGAGAATCGACCATGTTCAATGCAAGACCTTTCACCTTCGCCGGCGGCCTGCTGCTGGCCCTGGCGGTATCCCAGGCCGTGGCGGCCGCGCCGCAGTTGACCCTCGGCGAGCGCCTGCCTGGCAGCGTCGAGAATGCCCGGCTGCTCGACGCCACCGGCTTCTGGCCCGGCGCCGAGCGGATCACCGCCGGCAAGCAGGGCCTGCAACTGCTGAGCGCCGATGGCCGCGTGCTCAGCCAGCTCGACGGCCGCTACAAGGGCCTGGACCTGCGCCGCGAGCAGGATGCCTTGCTGGTCGCCAGCCTGGACAGCAAGCGCCAGCAAGCGCTGCTGGTGCAATTGCACAAGGACACAGGCTGGAGCACGCCGCTGTATCTGCCCAAGCGTGATTTCCCGGTCGAGGGCCTGTGCCTGTACCGCGACAGCGCGCGCAACAGCTTCGTTTTCCTGATGGGCGCCGAGGGCGTCGGCGAGCAGTGGCTGGTGGCGAGCGACGGCAAGCCCCTGGCTGAAGCGCAACGGGTCCGCAGCTTGAGCCTGCCGCCGTTGAGCGAGTACTGCCAGGCCGACGATGCCAGCGACAGCCTGTACGTCAACGAAGAGAACGTCGGCTTCTGGCGCTACGGCGCCGCAGCCGAGGCGCCGCTGCAACGGCGTCCGGTGGACCTGCGTGCGCCGTTCGGCACCCTCGCCAGGCGTGCCGCCGATATCGCCGTGGTGCCGGGCGGCCTGCTGGCCCTCGACCCGGCCAGTGCCAGCCTGCACCTGTACCGCCAGAACGGCCCGCGCTGGAGCGCCGAGGCCAGCCTGCCACTGGCCGGCTTCGACGAACCCGAGCGCCTCAGCGTGCGCCGCGATGCCAAGGGGCTGGACCTGCTGATCGTCGATGACCAGGGCCAGCGCCGCGCCCGGCTCGACTGGCCGCTGCCTGCGGTCAGTGCCGCTGCGCCGGTTCCGGTATTGCCTGCCCAGGTGCAGACCGAGCCGGTACCGGGCTTCGGCGACGCCGCCGACGACCCGGCGATCTGGGTCAACGCTGCCGAACCGGGCAACAGCCGCATTCTCGGCACCGACAAGAAGGGCGGGTTGCTGGTCTACGACCTGGCCGGCAAGCAACTGCAGGACCTGCGCATCGGCCGGGTCAACAACGTCGATGTCCGTCACGGCTTCAAGCTGGGCGAGCGCACGGTGGACCTGGCGGTGGCCAGCAACCGCGACCACAACAGCCTGCATCTGCTGGCCATCGAGCCGCAGTCCGGCGAGGTCAGCGCACTGGCCGAAGTGGCCACGCCGCTCAAGGAAATCTACGGCCTGTGTCTGTTCAAGGACGCTGGCGGGGCGATCCATGCCATTGCCAACGACAAGGACGGCAGCTTCCTGCAATACCGCCTCGACGGCGGCAAGGGCGAGGTCCGCGGCGAGCTGGTCCGCCGCTTCGCCACCGCCACCCAGCCGGAAGGCTGCGTCGCCGACGACCGCGGCCAGCGCCTGTTCATCGGCGAGGAAGACAAGGCGGTCTGGGCCCTGGATGCCCGCGCCGAGGCTCCGGTCACGCTGGAGAAGGTGATTGCCGTGGGCGGCCCGCTCAAGGCCGATATCGAAGGCCTGGCTTTCTACCAGGGCCAGAAGCGCGACTACCTGGTGATCTCCAGCCAGGGCAACGACCGCTATGTGGTGGTCGAGGCGGTGCCGCCGTATCGCCTGCGCGGCGCCTTCGCCATCGGCCTGAATGCCGAACTCGGCATCGACGGCGCGTCGCAGACCGACGGCCTGGAGGTTACCTCGGCCAACCTCGGCGGCCCCTGGAGCCAGGGCCTGCTGGTAGTGCAGGACGGCCGCAAGCGCATGCCCGAGGGTCGGCAGAACTTCAAGGCGATTGCCTGGAGCCAGGTGGTCGAGGCACTGCAACTCGATTGAGCCGCTGTCATCACCCGGCAATGCCGCTGTCATCCAATCAAACGACGCCCCGCCTGGCGCGGGGCCAAGGAGCAAGAACATGCACGCAAGCGAACACATGAGCATCTGGGGCCTGGTCAGCGACGCCAGCCTGGTGGTGCAGGCGGTGATGGCCTGCCTGGTACTGGCCTCGCTGCTCAGCTGGTACCTGATCGTCCAGCGCGGCTGGAGCCTGGGCCGCAGCGAAAAGGCCTCGGCGGGTTTCCTCCAGCGCTTCCGCGCCAGCGGTGACCTGGCCCTGCTGTACCGGGAAAGCCAGGCGCGCAGCGCCGACGGCGGCGAGGAAACACCGCTGCAACGCCTGTTCGTCGATGGCTACCAGGCCTTCGCCCAGTTGCAACGGCAGCCGCAGATCGACAGCGCCAGCGTGCTCGAAGGTGTGGAGCGCAGCCTTTACGTGTCCCTCGCCGAACAGGACGAGCGCCTCGACAAGGGCCTGGCCTTCCTCGCCACCGTCGGTTCGGTCAGCCCCTATATCGGCCTGTTCGGCACCGTGTGGGGGATCATGAATGCCTTCCTCGGTCTGTCCCAGGTCCAGCAGGCCACCCTCAATACCGTGGCGCCGGGCATTGCCGAAGCATTGATCGCCACCGCCATCGGCTTGTTCGCGGCGATCCCGGCGGTCATGGCCTACAACCGCTTCAGTGCCCGCGGGCAACTGCTCAGCGCCCGCTACTACGCCTTCGCCAACGAATTGCAGGCGCGCCTGCACAAGCGTCTGCACTGCACCGCGACCATCGCCGCAGTGGCTTGAAAGGAGTCTTTCGATGTTGCTCAAACCCCAGCGCAAGCACGCCGTGAAGGCGGAAATGAATGTGGTGCCCTATATCGACGTGATGCTGGTGCTGCTGGTGATCTTCATGGTCACCGCGCCGATGCTGGTGCAGGGCGTCAAGCTGGAACTGCCCAAGGTCGCGGCCCAGGCCATGCCGGCCGACAGTGAACGCCAGGTGCTGACCCTGTCGGTCAAGGTGGATGGCGGCTTCTATTGGAACGTCGGCCCGGACCTCAAGCTGGACGGTCAAAGCGACAGCGCCGTGAGCCTGGAAGAGATGCGCGACAAGGTCGGGCGGATCATTGCCGAGCGCGGCGACACCCAGGTCTATGTGCGCGCCGACCAGGGCGCCGACTACGGCCGGGTGGTGGCGGGGATCGCCGAACTGCAGCGCGGCGGGGTGAGCAACCTCGGCCTGATCACCGAGGAGCCTTGAGATGAATGCGATGAGCCTGCCGTTGGCGGTTTCGGCGCCGCCTTTCGACCTGGCGAAATGGCGCGGTCACGCCGGTGCCGCCGGGGTCGCCGTGGCCCTGCATGTGGCGCTGGCGGTGGCCTTGCTCGGGCATGACTACACGCCAACCCTGCCGGCGCCGGTGGTGTCGGTGATCACCACGCAACTGGTCAGTGTGCCGGCGCCGGTGGTGGAGCCTGTGGTCGAGCCGGTGGTGCCGGTCGAACCAGTGCCGGCCGTGATCGAATCGCCACGTCCGCCTGAGCCGGTCAAGGCACCAGCGCCTGTGGTGCCGACCGAGGCGGAGCTGGCGTTCAAGCGCGAGAAACAGGAACGGGTGGCGGAGCAGAAGCGCCAGCGTGAGGAGACGCGGCAGCGTCAGGAACAGCAGCGCCTGGAGCAAGCCCGGCAAGAGCAGCAGGCACGCGAAGCGACCGAGGCACGGGAAGCCCAGCAGCGTCTGGCCGCAGAGCGCCGGGCGGCGGAGGAACGCGCGCGTGCAGCGGCGGCGAGCCAGCAATACCTGCCGATCGCCAAGAAGGCCCCGGACTATCCGCAGCGTGCGCTGGACAAGGGCGTGCAGGGCGATTGCACGGTCAGCTACACCGTGGATACCCAGGGCCGGGTGCGGGATCCGCAGGTGCTGGACGGCTGCCACCCGTGGTTTGCCCAGCCGTCGTTGCAGGCGGCGCGCAGTTTCCGTTACCAGCCGAAGATGGTCGATGGCCGGGCGGTCGAGGTGCCGGGAGTGAAGAACACCTTTCACTTCAGCATCGAGCAAGGTTCCAGATAAATTTTGTTGCTGATGGCCTTATCGCTGGCAACGCCAGCTCCCACAAGGTTCGCGTTACACACAAATTCTGTGGCTGGCCTGGACCCTGTGGGAGCTGGCGTTGCCAGCGATGAGGCCATCAAGAACAGTCGTTATCCAACTGTTCATGCAGCAACATCACCCCAAAATTTTGCTGTTTCCAAAACCCGTAAAAATGTTTGTTAAATCGGTAAATCATTGAAATAAAAGGATTTTAAAGCTTGGCATGGGAAATGCGATAGCCCATGGGTCATCGCCTTCCAGGATTCACACTGCCCATGTCCACACCTGCCATTTCCGCCCACTACGACATCCGCCAACCAGACGCCCACCTGATCCGCGACGACGCCGAAGCCATCGCCGTCGCCCACCATATCGCCGCACTGCTCGCCGAAGGCGCCGCCGAGCGTGACCGCCAGCGCCGGGTGCCGGCCGATGTGGTCGATGCCTTTTCCAACAGCGGCCTGTGGGGCATCACCGTACCCAAGGCCTACGGCGGCGCTGAAGTTTCCTTCGCCACCCTGGCCAAGGCGATCGCCATCGTCTCCGCCGCCGATCCATCCCTCGGCCAGATCCCGCAGAACCATTACTGCCTGCTGGAAGACATCCGCCTGCAAGGCAGCGAGGAACAGAAGCGCTTCTTCTTCGACCTGGTACTCAAGGGCCATCGCTTCGCCAATGCCCTGTCGGAAACCGGCGGCAAGACCGTGCAGGACATCCAGACCCGCCTGGTCAGCGAAGGCGACGGCTACCGCATCGACGGACGCAAGGGCTACTGCACCGGCTCGCTGTATGCCCACTGGATCGGCGTGCTGGCCCTCGACGAGCACGACCGCGCGCAACTGGCCTTCGTCGAGCGCGGTACCCCGGGCCTGGTGGTGGTTGACGACTGGGACAGCATCGGCCAGCGCACCACCTCCAGCGGCACGGTGATCGCCGATGGCCTGCGGGTCCCGGCGTTCAACCTGTTCCCCAGCTATCGCTCCTATGAAGTACCGACCCTGGCCGGCCCATTCGCGCAACTGACCACCGCCGCCATCGACGCCGGTATCGGCCGCGCGGCGCTGGCCGATACCATCGCCTTCGTCCGCGAGCACGCCCGCCCGTGGGTCGATGCCAAGGTCGACAAAGCCGGTGACGACCCGTTGACCATCATCCAGGTCGGCTCCCTGGACATCCGTCAGGAAGCCGCCGAAGCCCTGCTGGAACGCGCCGGCTGGGTGCTCGACGCGGCCAAGCCGGCGCCGGACGAGGACAACGTCGCCGCCGCCTCGGTCGCCGTGGCCAAGGCCAAGGTGCTGACCACCGAAGCTGCCATCGAAGCCAGCAATCGCCTGTTCGAACTGGGCGGTACCCGATCCTCCCTGGCCCGGCACAACTTCGACCGCCACTGGCGCAACGCCCGGGTGCACACCCTGCATGATCCGGTGCGCTGGAAATACCATCTGGTCGGCAACTGGGCGCTGAACGGCATCAAGCCGGCGCGGCACGACTGGAACTAGGGGCCGGCCATGAGCAAGCAGATCCGTCTCAACGCCTTCGCCATGAACACCGTCGGGCACCTGTCGCCCGGCCTCTGGCGTCATCCCCGCGACCAGTCGCGGCGCTACACCGATATCCACTATTGGGTGGAACTGGCGAAAACCCTGGAGCGCGGGCGCATCGACGGCCTGTTCATCGCCGATGTGCTCGGGGTCTACGACGTCTATGGCGGCAGCGCCGACGCCGCGCTGGAAAACGCCGCCCAGGTGCCGGTCAACGACCCGCTGCAACTGGTCCCGGCCATGGCTGCGGCCACCGAGCACCTGGGCTTTGGCGTGACCGCCTCGGTGTCCTTCGAGCATCCGTTTCCCTTTGCCCGGCGCATGTCCACCCTCGATCACCTGACCAAGGGCCGCGCCGGCTGGAATATCGTCACCTCCTACCTGAGCAGCGGTGCGCGCAACCTCGGCCAGCGCGAGCAGCTGTCCCACGACCAGCGCTATGCCCTGGCCGAGGAATACCTGCAGGTCTGCTACAAGCTCTGGGAAACCAGCTGGGAGGAGGGCGCGGTGCAGGCCGATCGCGCCAGCGGGGTCTATGCCGATCCGGCGAAAGTGCATGGCATCGGGCATGAGGGCGAGTACTTCAAGGTCCCCGGCTTCCACCTCAGCGAGCCGTCGCCGCAGCGCACACCGGTGCTCTACCAGGCCGGCGCCTCCAGTCGCGGCCGGGCGTTTGCCGCAGCCAATGCCGAATGCGTGTTCGTCGCCGCGCCGAGCAAGGCGGTGTTGAAGAAGCAGGTGGCGGATTTCCGCGCCGCTGCCGTGGCGGCCGGACGCGCGCCTGAAGATATCGTCATCCTCGAACAGCTGACGGTGATCGTCGCCGAGACCAATGAGGCGGCGCTGGCGCGGTTGCGCGAGTACCGCGAGTACGCCAGCGCCAGCGGCGCGCTGACCCTGATGTCCGGTTGGACCGGCATCGACTTCGCGCAGTACGCCCCTGAGCAGGTGCTCAAGGAAGTGCCCAGCGACGCCATCCAGTCGGCGGTGGAAGCCTTCACCCGCGCCGACCCGAACCGCACCTGGACCACCGCCGAGATCGCCGACTACTGCGCCATCGGTGGCGACGGCCCGGTGCTGGTCGGCTCGGCGAAGACGGTCGCCGACCAGTTGCAGGAGTGGGTCGAGGAAACCGGTGTCGATGGTTTCAACCTGGCCAGCGTGGTCGCCCCGGAAACCTTCGTCGCGGTGGTTGACCTGCTGGTGCCGGAGTTGCAGGCGCGCGGGCTGTTCAAGCGTGAATACGCCGAAGGCACCCTGCGTCACAAGCTGTTCGGCCACGGCGACCGCCTGCGCGCACCACACCCGGTGGCGGCCTTGCGCCGGGAGCGCGGGCAATGAACGAGTGGCTGGTCAACCTGAATTGGGCGGAGGTCGGCCAGGCCAGCCTGGAGACCCTGAGCATGCTCGCCGCCGCCCTGGGTTTCACCGTGCTGCTCGGGCTGCCCCTCGGGGTGCTGCTGTACCTCACAGGCCAGCGCCAGTTGCTGGCCAGCCCGGGGCTGTACCGGGTGATGTCGTTGGTGGTCAACGTCCTGCGCTCGCTGCCGTTCATCATCCTGCTGATCGTGCTGATCCCGGTCACCACCTTGCTCACCGGCACCTCGCTGGGGGTGCGCGGCACCATTCCGCCGCTGGTGGTGGGCTGCACGCCATTCTTCGCCCGGTTGGTGGAAACCGCCCTGCGCGAAGTCGACCGCGGCCTGGTGGAGGCCAGCCAGGCCATGGGCGGCAGCACCTGGCAGATCATCCGCTACACCCTGTTGCCGGAATCCCGCACCGGGCTGATCGCGGCGGTCACGGTGACCGCCATCGTCCTGGTCGACTACACCGCCATGGCCGGGGTGATCGGCGGCGGTGGCCTTGGCGACCTGGCGATCCGCTTCGGCTACCAGCGTTTCCAGACCGATGTGATGGTGGTCACCGTGCTCTTGCTGATCCTGCTGGTGCAGGCCCTGCAAATGAGCGGCGACCGCCTGGTACGGCACTTCACCCGCCGTTGAAACACCTTTTACCTACCTGGCCCCACGTTCGCCCTACGACGGCCGCCCTTTGAAAAACTGGGAGTCAGACCATGTTCAAGCAATCCCTGGCGGTGCTTGCCGCCGCCATCATCAGCTTCTCTGCCCACGCCAACGAAAAACTCACCGTCGGCGCCACGCCGGTGCCTCACGCGGAGATCCTCGAATTCGTCAAACCGGTGCTGGCCAAGGAGGGCGTCGACCTGGATATCAAGGTCTTCACCGACTTCATCCAGCCCAACCTGCAACTGGCGGAAAAGAACCTCGACGCCAACTACTACCAGTACCGGCCGTTCCTCGACGACTTCAACAAGACCCGGCACACCGACCTTGTGCCGGTGGTCGGTGTGCACATCGAGCCTTTCGGTGCCTACTCGACCAAGATCAAGGATCTGAAGGACCTGCCTGATGGGGCCAGCGTTGCCATTCCCAACGACCCGGTGAACACCGGTCGCGCCCTGGTGCTGCTGCATGAGGCCGGGCTGATCAAGCTCAAGGACCCGAGCAACACCCTGGCGACCCAGCGCGACATCGCCGAGAACCCGAAGAAACTGAAGATCCGTGAACTGGAAGGCGCCTTGCTGGCGCGGGCGGTGAACCAGGTGGACCTGGCCTTCGTCTTCGCCAACTACGCCCTGGAAGCCGGGATCGACACCAACAGCGCGTTGATCGTCGAGAAGGGCAAGGACCTGTATGTCGAATACCTGGTTGCGCGGCCGGACAACATCCAGGACCCGGGTATCCAGAAGCTGGCCAAGGCGTTGAATGCTCCGGAAGTGCGGCAGTTCATCCTGACCCGGTACAAGGGGCAGATTGCTCCGGGTTTCTGATCCCGTCTCTTCAGTGGCGTTGCCGGCGATGAGGCCCTCAGCAACAGCACACATCCTGGACCCTACCCATGACCAGCTTCCCTCAAGAAACCCTCACCACCCACCTGCACCTCCAGGGCATCGGCAAACGCTACGGCAGCCTCACCGCCCTGGAGGACATCGACCTGACCATCCATCGCGGCGAGATCTTCGGCATCATCGGCCGCAGCGGCGCCGGCAAGTCCTCGCTGTTGCGCCTGATCAACCGACTGGAAAGCCCCAGCGCCGGCCAGGTGCTGATCAACGGCCAGGACATCGCCCGGCTCGACGCCGCCCAGTTGCGTCCGCTACGCCGCCAGGTGGCGATGATCTTCCAGCACTTCAACCTGCTCTCCACCCGCACCGTCGCCGAGAACATCGAACTGCCGTTACAGATGGCCGGCGTGCCGGCGACGGAGCGGGCGCGCAAGGTCGAGGAGCTGCTGCAACTGGTCGGCCTCGGCGAGCGCCGTGACGCCTACCCGGCACAACTCTCCGGTGGCCAGAAGCAGCGGGTCGGCATCGCCCGCGCGCTGGTGCTCGAACCGCAGATCCTGCTGTGCGACGAAGCCACCTCGGCCCTCGATCCGGAAAGCACTCAGGCCATCCTGCAATTGCTGCGCGATATCAATCGCCGACTGGGCCTGACCATCGTGCTGATCACCCATGAAATGGAGGTTATCCGCGACCTCTGCCACCGCGTCGCCGTGCTCGAGCGCGGGCGGGTGGTGGAGCAGGGTGAGGTGTGGCAGGTGTTCGGCGATCCACGCCACGAGGTCAGCCGGATCCTGCTGGCGCCGTCACAGCATCATGAAGACATCGAGGTAGCGGGGGAGCAGGTGCTGGACCTGCATTACACCGGCGAACATGGGCTGGAGCCGGATCTGGCGGCGCTGACCGAGGCGTTGCCGGGGTTGCGCCTGTTGCAAGGCGGGGTGGAGCGGATTCAGGGCCGGGCGCTGGGGCGGTTGCGGGTGGCGGTCACGGGCGGGGATCTGGAGCGGGTTCGGGGGTTGGCTGATCGAGTGGAGGAGGTCCGTCTGACGCAGGTCCTGTAGGAGAGGGCAGCAGACTTCGGCTGAAATCAAAACAATCAGACGTTTCCGCTTAGCTCTGAGGATTTGCCCTACTTATTTCCCTGCATATTGCTTCCATGATCCGGGTCGATTGGATGGCACCAAATAATGACGAGGCCTACAGCACCCTTGCTATCCATGTGCAGACCGCCAGCACCGGCCCGTCGCCAGATCTGGAGCAGTTTTCATGTCTTTAAAAGATTTCCAGCAAGCCACAGCCTTGAGCCCTGACGCTTTGTTTCTCCTGGAGGGGGCCACTCTGGATACCCTGCCGGGCAGAAACCATCCACCCAAGCAGATCGTCATCCAGGCCCTGCCTCTGTCAAAAGTGCCAGTGGCAATGCGCAGGATGGGGTGGCACACCGCTGCCGCCTTGATGCAGCGTTGGTTTGACAGCCCGGCGTGGCAAATGCCGGAAGCGTGGAAGGAGGAAAAAACCAGGCCTGATCCGATGAGCCTGGCGCGAGTCCACTGCGATGAAGGTACGGTGAAAATGAGCTGGGCGATGGGGTTTCAGCGGTGCCGGGAGGCTGTTTCCCTCGCCGCATCAAGGATTCAAACCCCCAATGCGATCAATCGACTTAGGGATCTGCTAACGGATGCAGGGTGGAACCAGAGAGAGTCAATTCGGCTCGGCGACGTTGGCGCTTCGGCTAGACAACTTGATATCACCGCTCAGATTAACGTTGCCGCCTTGGGCAGCCTTTCTGATCCGCTGGATGATATGTATGGCGCTCTTGGATACGCGATGGTGAAGGTCTGCGTATCAGGAACAGCGTTTGTACAGAACTCGCCAGGCGAGGGGCGGGTAAATGGGTATTTTCAAGTCGAAAAATTGGGTTTTTACATTCGAGATCACTATGACTTCAATGGAGTGCAGTTTCTTGGGGTTTGGACTGAAAACGAAATTTTAAGACGGACTGAACTGACTGAAGCTGCCAAAGCCGGTGTTGAATCGATCTTTGAAATCGGTAAAGTCCCCTTTGCCGCAGTCACTAATGGAGATTTCAGAAACTATCGCGACAAAGTTGGCATGGGGGGTGATTTCTTGATTTACTCCGATGTTTTATGGGTTGAATCCAATCAGCTTATTGAACTGGGAGCTGTAGCTTGATAGGCATTGCAAAGCCTGTTGGCGTTGTCTTTGCAATTTTCCTGGCCCTTTGGAGCGGTTCTCAGTGGTGGGAAAAAGGTTTAGCCAGTCAGTGGGATGAAGTCACAAGCCCGAATGCTTGCTATCGCTTGGTGAGCCTCAAGCCCTTCTGGGTTTTACCCAATATCTTTCACCCGCGTGCTGACCCCAACGAGGACGTAGCCCCTGAAAAATGGCCGATGTGGAAGTACCCAGGTTTCTACCGCCTCTACGACAACCGCACGGGAGCATTATTGGGAGAAAGCAACATCTATGATCTGTACCTGGCGAGTGGATCTATAAATTGGGGGGTGGCCGGTGAGGTTTATGCTGGGCTGATTTATGTTGGTCCCAATGCTCCAGACTGCATATATGATCGGCCTGTCAAATCCGAGTCAACTCAATAAGGGCAGGGGGCTTTCGCGAGCCATTTTCCATTTCACTCAAGTGCTGCGCGGATCCTGTGAGTTAAATCCGTACACAGGATCCGTGCTGTCTTGTCTGCCTTTCAAATATCTGTGCAGCAGCTGATCACCCCAGACTCAAGACCCTCAACGCATTCCGATAAAAGAACTTCTCCACCACCTCATCCTTCAGCCCCAGCTTCTGCGCATCCTCGATGCTCTGCGCGATCGGCCGGAAGGTGTACGACGAGCCGAACAGCAACTGATCCCCAAGGAACCCGTTGGCCGCCTGCACATACCCCTCGCTGCCGGCCTGGAACAGATACATGTCCGGCAGCAGGTGGATGTTTTCGTAACGGAAGGCGACGCCGATGGCCTGCTGCACATTTGGCCAGTAGCCATGGCTGGCGACGATCTTCAGCTCGGGAAAGGCCCGGGCCACCGCCGCCAGCCGCCCCGGGTCGTTGTAGGCCGGGTCCGGGGTGGTCGGGCCGCTCATGACGAACAGCGGGATGCCGCGTTTTTGCAGGTGCTCGTAGATCGGCCAGTACAGCTGATCGTCCGGCTGCCGTGCCGGTTCGGCGAAGCCCGGCTCCAGGTCGATGCCGAGCAGGCCGAGCTGGTCGATGGCCCGGTCGATCTCGGCGATGGCGCCTTCAATACCTTGCAGTACCGGCTCGACGGAGCCGATGCCGATCAACTCATCATGGCCATGGATCACGCTGTGGATCAGGTCGTTGGGCAGGTGCTGCGCCGGGGTGTGGCGGCCGATGACCGCGGCCTTGTACAGGCCGGCCTCGCGGACCTCGCCGAGGAAACCTTCCTGGGTCAGCGAGCGTTCGAAGTGGTTGTCGGCGCCACGGGTGCCGACACGGCGGTTGAGCCAGCGGGCGGTGTCGTGCTCGGGTGAACCCGGCACGCCGCCGAAGAACGGGTGCAGGTACGCGGGGCGGCAGCGCAGGTCGATGATCCTCATGCCGCCTGCTCCTTGTCCTTGCCGGCGCGGATATCGAAGGCACCGCCGGTGAAGGCACCGTCCACGGTGACTTTGCCCTTGCCCGGCAGCAGCGGGAAGACCAGTTCTGCAAAGCGATAGGCTTCTTCCAGGTGCGGGTAGCCGGAGAGGACGAAGCTGTCGACGCCCAGCTCGGCGTATTCCAGCAGGCGTGCGGCAACGGTTTCGGGGTCGCCCACCAGCGCCGTGCCGGCCCCGCCACGCACCAGGCCGACACCGGCCCACAGGTTCGGCGCCACTTCCAGCTTGTTGCGGTCACCGCCATGCAGCGCGGCCATGCGCCGCTGGCCTTCGGAGTCCATCTTCGCGTAGTTGGCCTGGGCAGCAGAGATGGTGTCGTCGTCGAGGTGGCTGATCAGCTCGTCGGCGGCAGCCCAGGCGGCCTCGTTGGTTTCCCGCACGATGACATGCAGGCGCACACCGAAACGCACGGTGCGACCGTGTTTGGCGGCGCGGGCGCGCACGTCGGCGATCTTCTCGGCCACCGCGGCCGGTGGTTCGCCCCAGGTCAGGTAGGCGTCGACATGCTTGGCCGCCAGTTCATGGGCTGCCGGTGAGGAGCCGCCGAAGTACAGCGGCGGGTAGGGCTGCTGTACCGGCGGGAAGAAGTTCTGCGCGCCTTCGACCTGGAGGTGCTTGCCGTCGAAGTCGACATTTTCGCCCTGCAACAGGCGGCGCCAGATGGTCAGGAACTCGTCCGAAGCTTCGTAGCGCTCGTCATGCTTGAGGAACACGCCATCGGCAGCCAGCTCGGTGGCGTCGCCGCCGGGCACCACGTTGAGCAGCAGGCGACCGTTGCTGGCCTGGTCCAGAGTGGCGGCCTGGCGCGCCGAGGCGGTGGGGTTGCCGAGGGAGGTGCGCAGCGCCACCAGCAGTTTGATGCGCTGGGTGACCGGCACCAGGCTGGCGGCGGTGACCCAGGGATCCAGGCAACTGGCGCCGGTGGGGATCAGCAGGCCGTCGTAGCCGAGCTGGTCGGCGGCCACGGCGATCTGGCGCATATAGGCGTTGGTCGCCGGGCGGCCGCTGGCGGAGTGGCCGAGGTAGCGGGTGTCGCCGGAGGTCGGCAGGAACCAGAAAATATCGAGACTCATTGCAATGTCCTTGTGGCCATCATTGATTGGTAGGCACGCGTGGCAAGGGTTTTTCTAGGAATTCAGATCGACAGGTTGATCACCCGGCCGTCGAAGCCGCCGGGGGCGGGACGGCGCTTGTTGACCACCAGTTCGCCGATGCGGATCAGGTGGGTACGGGTGATGTTGCGCGACAGCCCGAGCAGCTGCGCGGTGTGTACCTGGTTGTAGTGGCAGAAGTGGTAGGCGGCGCGCAGCAGGGCGTCCTCGACCTTTTCATGCAGGCCTTCGCCCTGTTCCTCGAACAGTTGCAGCAGGGCCCGTTGCAGCAGTTCGTCGGCGCTTTCCGGGCGCGGCCGGGCATCCTGCTCGCGCTCGATGCGCAGGTTTGACAGGTGCAGGTCTTCGGCGCGGATCACCTGGTCGCGGCACAGCAGCAGGGTGTGGTGGATGACGTTTTCCAGCTCGCGAATATTCCCCGGCCAGTCGTAGCCGGCCAGGCGCTGGCGGGCTTCCTCGCTGAGGCTGACCTCGGCGTAACCCAGGCGCCGGCTGTATTCGGCGATGAAGTGGCGGGCCAGGGGCAGGATGTCCCCCGGTCGCTCCCGCAGCGGGTGCAGTTGCAGGCTGACCACGTTCAGGCGGTAGTACAGGTCCTCGCGGAAATGCCCGGCGTTGATGGCCTTTTCCAGCTGGACGTTGGTGGCGGCCAGTACTCGCACATTGATCGGAATGCTCTTGCGCGAGCCCAGGCGCACCACCTCGCGCTCCTGCAACACCCGCAACAGCTTGACCTGGATCGGCATCGGCAGGTCGCCGATCTCGTCGAGGAACAGGGTGCCGCCGTCGGCCTCTTCGAACCAGCCAGCCTTGGCCGTCAGGGCGCCGGTGAAGGCACCTTTTTCGTGACCGAATAGCTCGGCCTCGACCAGCGACTCGGAAAACGCCCCGCAGTTGACCGCCACGAACGGCCCGTTGCGACGGCCGCTGAGGTTATGGATATGCCGTGCCACCAGCTCCTTGCCGGTCCCGGTGGCGCCGATGATCAGCACGCTGGCTTCGCTCGGCGCGACCTGTTGCAGGTGCGCCAGCAGCGCCTGCGAGCGCGGATCTTCGAAGACCTGGGCGGTGGCGCGGATCGAGGTGGCCAGGGTCGGCGACGGGGGCAGGGTGAGCAGTTGCATGGGCAGGCCTTATGAGTAGAAGGTCGGGGTCGGGCGCGTACCGTTCAGCGCCCATTCGCCGAGCTCGTGGACGCGGTAGTCGACCGGGTCGTGCAGGGTCTGGGTGCGCAGGTTGCGCCAGTGCCGGTCGAAGCGCAGCGAGGCATGGGTGGCGCGGGCGCCGGTGACTTCGAACAGGCGGTTGCAGATGTCCAGGCCATGGCGGGTCGCGGCGACCTTGGCGGTGCCGATGGCCAGGGCCAGTTGGGCACGCTCCTCGGCACCGAGGGCGGTGCCCTTGGCCCAGGCACGGTCGAGGCGCTCGGCGGCGTTCTCGATCAGCAGGCGCACGCTTTCCAGGCCGACCCAGAACTCGCCGTAATGACGCAGCACATGCGGGTCTTCGCCGCTGTGCCGGGCGCTGGAGCGGAACCACGGACGGCTTTCATTGAGGGTGTACTGGCGTGCTTCTTCGAAGGCGCCTTCGGTGATGCCGAGGAACAGGTTGGCGAAATGCAGCTGGGCGATCAGTGGGCGCAGGCAGGCGAAGGGCGTGCTCAGCGGACCGGGATCAAGCAGCAGTTCGCCCTGTTCGATGCGCACCCGCTCGAAGGTGGCGCTGCCGCTGTCGGTCTGGCGCTGGCCGATATTGTTCCAGTCGCCGTGCAGGCTGATACCGCTACGGGCGCTGGGTACGGCGGCGATCAGCAGCTTGCCGCCGGCACTTTCGTCCACTGCCGAGGCGATCAGCATTTCCGAGTCGCTGGCGCCGGAGCAGAAGCTTTTCTTGCCGGAAAACTCGACCCAGCCATCGAAGCGCTTGACTACCGTGCGGGTGTCCAGCGGGTTGAGTGCATTGCCCCAGAACCAGTGTTTGCGCGCGGTCTGTTCGAACCACGGCTCCCATTGCTCGGGGCGGGAGAACAGGCGCACGGTGGCCAGCATCAGGTGCTGGAAACCGAAGACATGGGCTATGGAACTGTCGACCCGGGCGAACTCGCGGGTCACTTCCAGGGTTTCGCTCCAACTGGCGCCGAGGCCGCCGTACTGGGTCGGAATCACCAGGCCGAGCAGGCCGCTGGCGCGCAGGGCGTCGCGTTCGGCTTTCGGCGTGCCGCCGCGGGCGTCGCGTTCGACGGCGGTGGCGGCGAAGTCTGCAGCCAGCTCACGGGCGATCTGCAGCGGGGTTTGCGTGGTATGGGAAAGCAGGGTCATGGTCAGCGTCCTGCCTCAGGCGATCTTGCGCAGGGCGTTGTCGACCACGCCACCGAGTACAGCGGCGGCGCGCTCTGCAGCCAGGGCAATACGTGCCTGCAGGGCGGGGCTGGTGATCTGATAGTCGCTGAAATCGGCCTGGGAGGCGTATACGCCGATGGGCAGGGTCAGGGCCTGGAAGAAGCTGAACAGCGGGCGCAACTGGTGATCGATGACCAGCGCGTGGCGCTCGCTGCCGCCGGTGGCAGCGAGCAGCACCGGGGTGTCGATCAGCGCGTCCTGGCCGATCAGGTCGAACAGGTGCTTGAACTGGCCCGGGTAGGAGCCGCGATAGACCGGCGCGGCGACGATCAGCAGGTCGGCCTGCTCGATGGCTGCCAGTTGCGCCTCGACGTCGTCGGGCAGTTCGCTGCGCGACAGTGCGCCGCCGACCGGGCGGGCGATATCGCCGAGCTCGATGACCTGCACGTTGAAGTCCAGGTGCTGGCCGAGGGCGCTGATCAGGGCTTCGGTCAGGACCAGGGTGCGCGAAGGGCGCCAGGCCCCACCGGAAACGGCGACGATGTTGAATGCGGTGCTCATGATTCGGATTCCTTGGCGGAGTGGGTTGCCTGGACCAGAGCAAGAGCCGTTCCAGTTTGTAAATGCCTTTTGAATCAATGGGTTGCTTTGGTTATTTGGTTGGCCGGGGTGTTGGCACAAGGAGCAACTGTTGGTCGGGTGTTGCTGGGTGAACAGTTGACCGGCGAACAGTGGCGGGGTGAGGAGAGTTTCAGAGGGGAGGGGATATTCAGTCCAATTATTAATAAAGATAAATTAATAACTAAAAAGAATATTTGAATTGTAGGGTTATGTGGATGAAGGAAATTTCCTACAGATAGGCTAGAGTCGGCACAACTCAACAGCGGAGCCAGACATGTCCTGTCCTCAAGTCTGCACGGGCGCCCTGATGCAATGCAGCTTCGGCGCCGCGCCTTGTGCTCTGAACGTCCTGCCGGTCAACCGGGTCATGGTCGGTGGCGTGCCGGCGGCGAACATCATGGACCATATCCCGCTGGTCAATATCCCCACCTTCGGCATGTGCATGAGCATGGCCAACCCGATGGTCGCCGCCGCCACCGCCGCGGCCCTCGGCGTGCTGACGCCGATGCCGTGCATCCCGGCCACCGCCTCGCCGTGGATCCCCGGCGCGCCGACCGTGCTGCTGGGCAACATGCCGGCACTGGATGCCAACTGCACGCTGATGTGCAACTGGGCGGGGGTGATCAAGATCAACTTTGCGGGGCAGGTGCAGACGTTGATTCCGTGATGGTTGGATCAGACAACAGCTTTGCCTGTACCGGCCTCATCGCTGGCAATGCCAGCTCCCACAGGGATTGTGGGCTCCACTGGACCTGTGGGAGCCGGCGTTGCCGGCGATGAGGCCATCGGGCGCGCCTACGATGGTTCATTCCTCCGCCCCGTTGCTCCACCACCACTTCAAGCGTGAAACCGGCTTGCCCGCTGCATCCAGCGGCCGTCCATCCTCGGCATAGCGCTGCTCCGGATCGAGCAACTGGCCATTGAGGTATTGCGCCTTCTGCGCCAGCTTGCCGTTGGGGTGATAGCGCTGTTGCAAGCCCTCGCGCACGCCGTTGTTGTACAGCTCGCGCTCGGCCAGGCTACCGTCGGGGAAGTAGTTGAGCACCTCGCCATGCAACAGCCCGCGGCGGTAGCCGGCCGAGCGCAGCAGTTGACCATCCTCGCCGTAGAAGTGGGCGACACCTTCGAGCTTGTCATTGCGAAACGGCAGTTGCGCCGAGACCCGGCCGTTGGGATGGAAGGTCTGGCTGACCCCCTGCAACAAGCCGCTGGCGTAGTTGAGGTGGGCCTGGGGCCGGGCATTTTCCTCAATGCGCAGCGGGCCGTTGAGCTCGCTTTCCAGCAGCCGTCCGCTGAGCCGCGAGTCGCCGCGTTCGAGCTGGAAGGCGTCACCCTGGGTCTTGCCTTTCAATTGATCTTCACCAGGCCACCCTTGATGGTCAGCATGCCGCCACCGTCGACGGTCTGTTCAGCGCCGCCCTTGTTGGTCAGGCTGACCCCGGCGTCGTTGGTCATGGTGGTGCCGGCCTTGTTCTCCAGCGAGGTACCGGCCTGGTTGGCGAAGGAGGTGCCGGCCTTCTGTGCGATCGAGGTGCTGGCCTGCACCGCCAGGTCGGCGCCGCTCTTGATGCTGAAGCTGGCGCCGCTTTGCAGGGTGATCGCGCCGCTGACCTTGATGGTCAGGTCACCGTCGATGGTCAGGGCATAGTCACCGGTGATCTTCTCGGTGAAGTTGCCGCCGGTCTTGTGCGTCTGGTCGCCGCCGACGGTGACGGTGCGGGTGTCCTTGACGTCGAGGCTGTCGCTGCCGGTCTGGATCTCCACCGTGCGCTTGCCCTTTTCCAGGGTGATCGTCTCGTCGCCGTCCTTGACCGTGCGGGTGCGGGCGTTCTGCACGGTCTGGGTTTCGTCGTGGCCGATGGTGACGGTGGCGTCGTTGAGCACGTTGGTGTTGAAGTCCTTCTGCGCCTGCAGGAAGACTTCCTCGGCGTCCTTCTTGTCTTCGAAACGCAGGGCGTTGAAGCCGCCGCCGCCCTTCGACGAGTTGGTCTTGATCCCCGATTGGGTCTGGTTGTCGGGCAGGGTCCAGGGCAGGGAGTTGTCGCCGTTGTACACACAGCCGCTGACCAGTGGACGATCCGGGTCACCGTCGATGAAGGTGACGATCACTTCCTGGCCGACCCGCGGCACGAACTGCATGCCGAAGGCCTTGCCGGTCCAGGGCAGGACCACGCGGACCCAGCAGGAGCTGGTTTCGTCGTTCTTGCCATCGCGGTCCCAGGGGAACTGGATCTTGATCCGGCCGTACTCGTCGGTCCAGATTTCCTCGCCGGACTTGCCCACCACCTTGGCGGTCTGGGTGTGCATGCGCGGCTTGGGGGTGACCCGCGGCGGACGGTAGGCGGTGGCCTTGGGGATGGCCTCGAAGCGGTTGCGGTAGTGCTGGTGATCGACGTCGTGGGTCACCGAGGTCACCACCCAGTCGCTGTTCAGTGCGTCGTCGTCGTGGCCGCTGAGGGTGAAGTAGTGGCCGGGCACCAGCCAGCGGCAGTCGCTTTCGCCGATGAAGCGTTGTTCCTGGCTGCGCAGACCGTCGACCCGCTGCTTGGTCAGTGCATCGCCGCGGGATTTCTCGATATAGCCGCCGGGATGCTCGTACAGGTTCAGCGGCCCGGACTTGGCCTCGGCCTGGCTGTACAGCTCGGTGGTGGGGGTGGCGAAGGTGTAGTCGCTGGCCGAGTAGACCCCGGCCACCGCCTGGCGCACCAATTGTCCGGAGCGGATGCCATGCAGCTCGCGCACGCCCATTTCCTGGCCGATGTACTTGACCGCCGCACCGTTGGGCAGGGCGGGGAAGGCATCGTTGTTGTCGGCCAGAACCAGGGTGTGCACGCCATCCTCGTGGGTGAAGAACCAGAAGATGCCGTCTTCCTCCAGCAACCGCGAGACGAAAGCGAAATCGCTTTCGCCGTACTGCACGCAGTATTCCCGCGCTGTATAGCTGCCGGTCAGCGACAGCTTGTAGTCGCTGAAACCATGGGCATCGAAGATCTTGGTGGCGATGTCCGAAGTGCTCAGGTTCTGGAACACCCGGTTGTTGCTGGCCAGGTTCAGCCACCACAGCCAGGGGCGCAGCAGCAACTGGTAGCGGTCGGCGCTGGCGTCGGCGGGCATCTGGCGGATCTCGGCGACCAGGCCGTCGAGCGGGCGCTGCTTGTCGTCGTTGTGCAGGGTGGCGGTGACATGGCTGGCCACCGCGTCGGTCAGGGTCAGGGTGGTTTCCGAGTGCCCGCGCAACATCTGCATGCCCAGGCCGTTGAGCAGTTCGGTGCCGCTCAGGGCCTCGGGGTAGAGGTCGCTGAGGGCACTGGCGCTGAGCGAGAGGCTGGTGTTGCTGTCGGTGGCGCGGGGCATCAGGGGCTCTCGGGATGGATCGGGTGATGGGGTTGGACTTTACACGGTCGTGGTGGTTTGCGGTGATGCTGGGGTGTGCTTGCCGTGAATCCTGTAGTGCCCTTGAGATCGAGCGCCGTCCACACGGCGCATCGCCGGCAACGCCGGCTCCCACATTTGTTGCAACGTACCTATGCCTG
>NZ_JBMDIJ010000055.1:0-42444 GCF_057808595.1 Pseudomonas sp. FG98
CACCGGTTTTATGGCCGCTTCGCGCCCAATCGCGGCTAACAGCCGCTCCCACAGGAGGCTGAGTCAACCTCGAAGCCATGGCACTCATACTCCCTGCAAAAGCGTGTCCGCCCGGCATCCGATCCACGGTGGTTGCCTTGGTAGCGTATCTGTATGTATAACCAGTGCTCGTTTCCCCTGGTAATGCCTGCCCGTGATCGCCGATTCCCGTAACGACCCCTTCTACTACCTGCACAACTTCCGCCAGGTGCTGGACTGGCTGCACCTGCGCTACGGCGATCTGCTGGACGCCGGGGAGCGCGACTTCATCGAAGGCTTCGTGCGCCTGCCCCAGCCCAGCCAGGCCCTGCTGGTGCGCATGGTGATGCGCAAGGGCGTGCTGTTCCGCGCGCGTCGGCTGGATTACGCCGAGATCGGTCCGACGGTGCAGGCCATGGCGCCGCTGCTGGAGTTGGGTTGGGTCGATGCCGAGGCACCACTGGCCCTCGACGAGCTGTTCCAGTTGCTGCTCAAGGACGAGATCGGCCGGTGTTTCGCCGCCCACCTGAGCCGCCCGAAAGCTGCCAAGCACGAGCTGTTCGAACAACTGAGCGCGCACTTTGCCGAGCCGCGGCCGCTGCGCGAGTGGTGGCCGGAGTGCGTCGAGCCGATCTACGCCCTGCGTCAGCAGGCGGTCTGTGATCGGCTGCGCCTGCTGTTTTTCGGCAACCTGTACCAGGACTGGTCGGAATTCGTCCTCGCCGACCTCGGCCTGCTGCGCTATGAGCAGGTGCCGTTCAGCGCCGACTCGCGCGCCTTGCGCGAGCGCGGCGATATCGAGTTGTGCCTGGCCCTGCATGCCTGCGCCGAGCAACTGGAGGGCGAAGTCGATATCGATCTGCTGCTGGCCCGCCTCGACGGCCTGGACAGCGACAACCCCTGGCTGCAACGGCGTCGGGCCAAGTTGCTCTATCAGCTCGCCTACCTGTGCGAGCGGGGCGGCGACTGGGACCGGGCGCTGGCGATCTACACCAACTGCTGCCACCCCCAGGCCCGCGAGCGGCATATCCGCGTGCTAGAGCACAGCGGCCAGTACCAGCAGGCCCTCGATCTCGCCATGCAGGCCGCCGGAAATCCCGGCAACGCCGCCGAAGCCCAGGCGCTGGGGCGCATCGTCCCGCGTCTGCAACGCAAGCTCGGCGGCCCGCCGCAGCCACGACGCAAGGCCCAGGCCATCAGCCGGCTCGACCTGGCGCTGCCGGTCGAATGGTCCGCTCTCGGCGTCGAGCGTGCGGTGGCTGAGCATTTCGCCCTGCCGCAGGCCCCGGTGCACTACGTCGAGAACACCCTGTTCAACAGCCTGTTCGGCCTGCTCTGCTGGCCGGCGATCTTCGCGCCCTTGCCCGGCGCCTTCTTCCACCCGTTCCAGAGCGGCCCGCAGGACCTGCTGGACGCCGGCTTCCATGGTCGCCGCAGCGAACTGTTCGCCGACTGCCTGGGGCAACTGGACGATGGCCGCTACCGCCAGACCCTGCGCGATACCTATGCCGCCAAGCATGGCCTGCAATCGCCCTTCGTTTATTGGGACCTGCTCAGCCCGGAGTTGCTGGAGCTGGCCATCGACTGCCTGCCGGCGGCGCATCTGAAGCAGTGTTTCCTGCGCCTGCTGGAGGATATCCAGGCCAACCGTGCCGGCATGCCTGACCTGATCCAGTTCTGGCCCGAAGAAAAACGCTACCGGATGATCGAAGTGAAAGGGCCGGGGGACCGCCTGCAGGACAACCAGCTGCGTTGGCTCGACTTCTGCGGCACCCACGGCCTGCCGGTGGATGTCTGCCATGTGCAATGGGCCGAGGCATGAGCTACAAGGTCGCGGTGCGCAGCCTCTGCGAGTTCACCGCCAAGGTCGGCGACCTCGACCTGCGCTTTACCCCGTCGCCGACCGCCCAGGAGGGTATCGCCGGGCACCGCCGGGTGGTGGCGCGGCGGGGCGAGGGCTATGAGGCCGAAGTGGCTCTCAGCGGGCGCTTCGGCGAGCTGGAGGTGCGTGGCCGCGCCGATGGCTACCGGCCCGCGAGCAACTGCCTGGAAGAGATCAAGACCCACCGCGGTGACCTGGCCAGCCAGCCGGACAATCACCGGCAACTGCACTGGGCCCAGGCCCGGGTCTACGGCTGGCTGCTGTGCCAGCAGCGCGGGCTGGCCGAGATCAACCTGGCGCTGGTCTACCTCGATGTCGACAGCGAGGAGGAAACCCGTTTCGAATGCACGGCCAGCGCGGCCGAGCTGGAGGCGTTCTTCGTCGAGCAGTGCCAATGCTTCATGCAGTGGGCCGAGGCCCAGGCGCACAGGCTGGCCCAGCGCGACGCCGGCCTGGCTGACCTTGGCTTTCCCTGGCCGTCCTTTCGCAAGGGCCAGCGCGAACTGGCGGAAACCGTGTACAAGGCGGTCAGTACCGGGCGCTGCCTGATGGCCCAGGCCACCACCGGCATCGGCAAGACCCTCGGCACCCTGTTTCCCTTGCTCAAGGCCATGGCCCGGCAGCCGCTGGACAAGATCCTGTTCCTCACCGCCAAGACGCCGGGACGCGGCCTGGCCCTCGATGCCTTGCGCCAGGTCATGCAGACCCGCCCGGAGCTGGCCCTGCACAGCCTGGAACTGGTCGCCCGCGACAAGGCCTGCGAATACCCCGGCACCGCCTGTCATGGCGAGGCCTGTCCCTTGGCCAAGGGTTTCTACGACCGCCTGCCGGCCGCCCGGGCCGCAGCGATGCAGGTGCCGCTGCTGGACAAGGCCCGGGTTCGCGAACTGGCCCTGGCCCATCAGGTCTGTCCCTATTACCTGGCCCAGGAGCTGGCGCGCTGGGTCGATGTGCTGGTGGCTGACTACAACTACTACTTCGACCAGAACGCCTTGCTCTTCGCCCTGGCCCAGGCCGATCAATGGCGCCTGGCCGTGGCGGTGGACGAGGCGCACAACCTGGTGGAGCGGGCGCGGCAGATGTACAGCGCCAGCCTCGACCAGTTTCACCTGCAGGCCCTGCGCCGCCAGCCGCCGGCGGGCATGGCCAGTGCCTTGCAAGGGCTGAATCGGGAGTGGAACCGGCTGTACAAGGAGCAGGTCGCGCCGTACCAGGCCAGCAATGAACTGCCGGCGGCCTTTATCAAGGCGCTGTTGCGGGTGGTCGGCCTGATTCAGGAGCTGATGAACCGTACCCCGCAGGCGGTGGATCCGGCCTTGTTGCAGTTCTTTTTCCAGGCCTTGCAGTTCGTCCGCCTGGGCGAGGTGTTCGACGAGCATTTCCTCTTCGATATCAGCCTGCGCGGGGCAGGGCGCAAGCGCCTGGCGACCCTGTGCCTGCGCAATGTGGTGCCGGCCCCGCTGGTCGGTCCGCGCATGGCGGCGGCGCGCAGCGTCACGCTGTTTTCCGCGACCCTCAATCCACGGCACTTTTATGCCGAC
Organism: Pseudomonas sp. FG98; assembly: GCF_057808595.1. Classification (NCBI taxonomy): domain Bacteria; kingdom Pseudomonadati; phylum Pseudomonadota; class Gammaproteobacteria; order Pseudomonadales; family Pseudomonadaceae; genus Pseudomonas; species Pseudomonas sp. FG98. The sequence continues at coordinate 3,442 of NZ_JBMDIJ010000055.1, forward strand.
CTGCTGGGCATGCCCGCCGACACCGCCTGGCTGGAGGTGCAGTCGCCCTTTGTCGCCGAGCAATTGCGGGTGCGTATCGTCAGCGAGGTATCCACGCGTTTCCAGCATCGCCATGCATCCCTGGAGCCCATCGTCGAACTGATCGCCGCGCAGTATCGCCGGCAGCCGGGCAACTACCTGGCGTTCTTCAGCAGCTTCGACTACCTGCAACAGGTGTCCGCGCTGCTGACCGAGCGTTATCCGGCGATTGACCAATGGGTGCAGTCGGCGGGCATGGACGAGGCGCAGCGCGAAGCGTTTCTCGCGCGCTTCGTCGAGGACGGCCAGGGCGTCGGTTTCGCCGTACTGGGCGGGGCCTTCGCCGAAGGGGTGGACTTGCCGGGCAGCCGCCTGATCGGCGCCTTTATCGCCACGCTCGGGTTGCCCCAGGTCAATCCGGTCAACGAACAGCTCAAGCAGCGCATGGGCGCCTTGTTCAGTGCCGGCTTCGACTACACCTACCTCTATCCCGGCGTGCGCAAGGTGATCCAGGCGGCAGGTCGGGTCATCCGCGGAACCGAGGATCGCGGCACGGTGCTGCTGATCGACGACCGCTTCGCCGAAGCCCGTGTGCGCCGTATGTTTCCTTCCTGGTGGGCGCCAGAAATCAATTAATCGGACGCAGGAATTTTCCACATCGCCAGACAGTCCAAGTGCCAGTAAACTGTCGTGTTTTCATCACCTGATATTCCATTCTTGAGGTTTTGCATGAAGCTCAGTCCTCTGGCGGGCAAGCCGGCCCCGGCCGCCATCCTGGTCGATATCCCGCGCCTGTTGACCGCCTACTACACCGGCCAGCCGGATGCTGCGGTCGCGACCCAACGCGTCGCCTTCGGTACCTCCGGTCATCGCGGCAGTTCCCTGGACCTGAGTTTCAACGAGCACCACGTCCTCGCCATCAGCCAGGCCATCTGCCTGTATCGCCAGGCCCAGGGCATCGACGGTCCGCTGTACATCGGCGCCGACACCCACGCCCTGTCGACCCCGGCCCTGGCCAGCGCCCTGGAAGTGCTGGCGGCCAACGGCGTCGAAGTGATGCTGTCGAAGGACGACGAGTACACCCCGACCCCGGCTGTGTCCCACGCCATCCTCTGCCATAACCGTGGCCGCAGCAGCGGCCTGGCCGACGGTATCGTCATCACTCCGTCGCACAACCCGCCACAAAGCGGTGGCTTCAAGTACAACCCGCCCAATGGCGGCCCGGCCGACAGCCATGTGACCAAGTGGATCGAAGCCAAGGCCAACGAACTGCTGGGCGAAGGCCTCAAGGGCGTCAAGCGCATGCCCTACGAGCAGGCGCTCAAGGCTTCCACCACGCACCGCCATGACTATGTTTCGACCTACGTCGCCGACCTGGTCAATGTCATCGACTTCGACGTGATTCGCAGCGCCAACCTGCGCCTGGGCGTGGATCCGCTGGGCGGCGCCGGGGTGCGCTACTGGTCGGCCATTGCCGAGCACTACAAGCTCAACCTGGAAGTGGTCAACGACGCGGTCGACCCGACCTTCCGCTTCATGTCGGTGGACTGGGACGGCCAGATCCGCATGGACCCGTCCTCTCCTTACGCCATGCAGGGCCTGATCGGCCTGCGCGAGCGCTTCGACGTGGCCTTCGCCTGCGACCCCGACCATGACCGCCATGGCATCGTCACCCCGTCCGGGCTGCTGGCGCCGAACAACTATCTGGCGGTGGCCATCGACTACCTGTTCCAGAACCGTCCGCAATGGCGCGCCGATGCCGCCGTGGGCAAGACCGTGGTCAGCAGCGGCCTGATCGACCGCGTTACCGCGCGCCTGGGCCGTCGCCTGTACGAAGTGCCGGTGGGCTTCAAGTTCTTCGCCGACGGCCTGTTCGACGGCTCCCTGGGCTTTGGCGGCGAGGAGAGCGCTGGCGCGTCCTTCCTGCGTCTGGACGGCAGCGTTTGGGCCACCGACAAGGACGGCCTGATCCCGGCCTTGCTGGCCGCTGAAATGACTGCCCGCACCGGACGCAATCCGGCGCAGGCTTATGAAGCGCTGACCGCCGAGCTGGGCGAGCCGTTTGCCACCCGCGTCGAGGCCAAGGCCAACCCGCAGCAGAAGGCCCTGCTCAGCAAGCTGGCACCGGAGCAGGTGAAATCCACCGAACTGGCCGGCGAGCCGATCCAGCAGATCCTCAGCCACGCGCCGGGCAACGACCAGGCCATTGGCGGCCTCAAGGTCATGACCGCCAACGGCTGGTTCGCCGCGCGGCCGTCGGGCACCGAGGACATCTACAAGATCTACGCCGAGAGCTTTATCGACGATGCGCACCTGCAGCGTCTGGTGGCTGAGGCGCAGGAACTGGTGGACAAGGCGATCGCCTGATCGCCGGAGCCCTTGTGGGAGTCCGCCCAGCCTTTCAGGCTGCGCTGTCGCGCAGAGCACAGGTCTAAGAGCGGCGCGGACCCTGTGGGAGCGGGTTTACCCGCGATGGCGTCGGTGATCCGACCATCGTAATCGCGGGTAAACCCGCTCCCACAGAGATTGCATGCAAATTCTCCAGTCTCTTGGCTAATTCCCTGATTTTCCAGACAATCGCCACTGTCCCATCGCCCCCGAATGGGGTAAAACTTCCGGCTTATGTGATTTTCCAGCCGGAGTCGGTGTGTCAGACAAGCTTCCCCCGCAACCCCAGGACCTTACCCCGCCCGCCCAGCTTCCATGGCTCAGGCGCCTGACCGCGCGCCTGCTCGGTCGCGGCTTGAACCGCCTGCGCGCGCAGCATCGGGACTCCTGGTTCCTCGGTCATGCCACCGGCCAGCGCACCGGCCATGCCGAGGGCCTGCGCGAGGGTTTCGATGAGGGGCATGCCGTCGGCTACGAGGCTGGCCGCCAGATTCTGGTGATCCGCGATACCCGCGCCGAGGAACACGCCGTACCTGGCGTCGACGACAGCCTGTTCGACGACTGGCGCCTGCCGCTGACGGCGGAACTGAAGAAGCGCTTCAAGGCCGATGTCGCCCAGTACCTGCCGGCCCATGCCCAGCCCAGCGCGGCGCAGTGGAAGATGATCTTCAGCGAGACCCCGTCCACCTGCGTGATCGCCGGCGCCGGGGCGGGCAAGTCGACGTCGCTGGTGCTGCGCATCCTGCTGTTGCGCCATTACCTCGGCTTCGAGCTGGACGCCATGACCGTGGTGACCTTCACCCGCGAGTCGCGCAAGGACTTCATCGCTCGCCTGTTGCAGGTGTTCGGCCAGTGGCAGGTGCCCCTCAGCCCGGTGCAGGCGCGGGAGCTGGTGCGTACCTTCCATTCGCGGATCCTGCCGCTGGTGCGCAGCCTGCCGGGGTTCAGCCAGGTGCGTGCCTTCGAGACCCTCGGCAGCGAACTGCCGGCCGGTGCCGAGGCGGATGCCGAGAGCAATCCGTTCGACCTGCGCCTCAACGATGCCCAGCGCCAGCAGCTCAACCTCTGTTACCGCGACCTGCTGCGGGCCAGCCCGCGCTTTGCCGAGCTGATCGCCGGCCTGCGCCGCGAGGCGGTGCAGCTCAAGGCCCTGGAGAAGGATCACCCGGACGTGCAGAAGCGCGTTGCCGTGACCCAGTTGTCCGCCAGTCGCGACGAGGAACTGTGCGACACCATCGAGGACCTCTGGTTCAGGGCCGGGGCCTGGCCGATCAAGGGCATCGAACCGAGCCGCGAGACCGTCGAGATCAACGGTAGCCGCTTCCATTTCCACGGCCATATCGCCGAGCTGGATGCCTGGGTGGTGCTCGGCTTCGATCCCGGTGAAAACCAGCAATACAAGCGCCCCGGAGCCAAGCTGCCGGTGTGGGCGGAGTGGGTGATCAAGCGCACCCTGTTTCAAGCTTTCTGCTCCAAGCCTGTGATCTGGCTGGAAAATTATGCTTCGGCACGGCGGCTGATCGCATCGCTGGCTGGGGATGCGGTGGCTGGTCCGGGCTTCGACTACAAGGTCAAGGGTGAACTGGCCGCCGTGCCGCTGCTGGATGCCTTTGTCACGGCGGCGGGTTTTATCGAGAACCTCGGGCTGGATGTCAGCGTTGCGGTGAAGGGCATGAGCTTCCCGCAGGGTGACAACGATGCGCTGTTCTTCGAGGCCCTGAGCCTGTACTGGAAAGCCCTGGAGGAGCATCTGCTCGACCAGTCGCCGCCGGTGATGACCTACAACCGCATGTTCGCCCTGTTCGGCGAGAACAACCCGGAGAACCTGCGTCTGCTGCCCGACCCGCTGCTGCGGCCGCTGGCGCACCTGATGATCGACGAGTTCCAGGATGTCTCGCCGCAGATCGTCTCGTGGATCCGCGCCAGCCTGCGCGAGATCCGCCGGCGCGGCTCGGACATGCACATCGGTCGTGCGGCGCAGCACTCCTCGCTGCTCTGCGTGGGTGATGACTGGCAATCGATCTATGGCTGGCGCGGCAGCTCGCCGAAGTACTTCATGGAGTTCGGCAAGGCCTTTGTCGCGCCTTCGAACACCCGGGTGATGCTCACCGACAACTACCGCAGCCATCAGCACATCATCGATGCGGCGGAGCATATCGTCAGGTCGGCGCCGTCGATTGCCGGCAAGAAGGCCAAGGCCGTAGGACCGGTGGCTGAGGAGCGCTGGCCGGTGCAGGTGCAGGAGCGCGACGAGACGGCCTTGGCGCAGCAGGTGATCGAGCACTACAACCGGGGTGACTCGGTCATGATCCTGTTTCGAAAAAGTATCGATAAGCAGATGATTTCAAAAGAAATTCAATCGATAGTTAATGTTGATTCGAGCTTGCCTCACGGTCAGCGCCGGCTGAAGCAGCTGACCTATCACAGCGCCAAGGGCTTGCAGGCGGATGCGGTGTTCATGCTCGGCGATTGCCAGTACGTGACCCGCTCGCCGTACAAGAACCAGGTGTATCGCCTGGCCGGACTGGGCAAGGATGGAGATCCGGAGGCGTTCGATACGGCGCAGAAGGAGGAGGTACTGCGGTTGGCCTATGTGGCGATCACCCGGGCGGTGCGTTATTGCTATTGGCATGTGGAGTTGCCGGGTGGTGAGCAGGCGGCGCTGCCGAGGGCTTCGCAGCAGGTGGATGGGAAGAAGGCGTTCTTCGAGGATTTGCGGGGGCAGTGAGGGCCTCATCGCCGACAACGCCGGCTCCCACAGGTTGCGCGTGCACCGCCGATCCTTGTGGGAGCCGGCGTTGCCGGCGATAGGGCCCTCAAGGTTTCACAGCCAGTAAGTGACTGCCCACCAGCCCAATCCACCCATGACCACGGTGTAAGGCAATGCCATCCACACCATCCGCCCATAGGACAGCCGCACCAGCGGCGCGATCGCCGAAGTCAGCAGGAACAGGAACGCCGCCTGGCCATTGGGCGTCGCCACGCTCGGCAGGTTGGTGCCGGTATTGATCGCCACCGCCAGGGTTTCGAAATGCTCGCGGCTCATGGCGCCATTGAGGAACGCCTGCTTCACCTCGGTGATGTAGATGGTGGCGACGAACACGTTGTCGCTGATCGCCGAGAGCAGGCCGTTGGCGATGAACAGCATCCCCGGCTGTTGTTCCGCCGGCAGCGCCAGCACCCACTGGATCAGCGGGGTGAACAGCTGCTGCTGGTGGATCACCGCAACCACGGCGAAGAACACCACCAGCAGCGAAGTGAACGGCATGGCGTCCTGGAAGGCGCGGCCCAGGCGGTGTTCGTCAGTGATGCCGGTGAAGGAGGTGATCAGCACGATCACCAGCAGGCCGATCAGGCCGACCTCGGCCACATGCAGTCCCAGGCAGACGATCAGGATCAGCGCGGCGATGCCCTGCACCAGCAGGTTGGCGCGCTGCTGCGGGGTGCGCTGGGCGTCGTCCTCGGCGGCGTAGGCGGCCAGAACCTGGCGCACGTTGTCCGGCAGCAGGGTGCCGTAGCCGAACCAGCGCAGTTTCTCCAGCAGTACGCAGGTGACCAGGCCGGCCACCAGCACCGGCAGCGATACCGGGGCGACCTTGAAGAAGAAGTCCTGGAAGTGCCAGCCCATCTCATGGCCGATCAGCAGGTTCTGCGGCTCGCCGACCAGGGTGCAGACACCGCCCAGCGCGGTACCCACCGCACCATGCATCAGCAGGCTGCGCAGGAAGGCGCGGAAGTGGTTGAGGTCCTCGCGGGCCAGCTCGGGAAGCTGGTGGTCGATGTCGATCTGCGCCTCGCCGCGTGGATCGCTACCGGAGGCGACACGGTGGTAGACCCCGTAGAAGCCCACTGCCGCGCTGATGATCACCGCCGTCACGGTCAGCGCATCGAGGAAGGCCGAAAGGAAAGCTGAGAGAAAGCAGAAAGCCAGCGATAACAGCGCCTTGGAGCGTATTCCCAACAAGATGCGCGAGAAGGAAAACAGCAGCAGATCCTTCATGAAGTAGATCCCGGCGACCATGAACATCAACAGCAGGATCACCGGGAAGTTGTGCTGCAGCTCTTCATAAAGTGCTTGAGGTGTGGTCATCCCCAGCAGCAGTGCCTCCACCAGCAGCAGGCCGCCGGGCATCAGCGGGTAGCACTTGAGGGCCATGCCGAGGAAGAAGATGAATTGCACCACCAGTACCCAGCCGGTGACCACCGGGCCGAGGGTCGCCAACAGCAGTGGATTGAGTAGCAGGAACAGGCAGACCGTGGCCTTGTACCAGCGCGGCGACTGACCAAGGAAGTTGTGGACCAGCGCACCGGGCAGAGAGCGGGGCATGAAATGTTTCCTAATGATTCAAAGACCTGCGCACGGTGCCGCAAGTGCCAGGCAAGATCAACTGTGCCAGTCCCGCTTTTGGCACAAGCGCGGTGCAGGGGTTGCGATATAGTCCGAAGCTTCCTACATCCGCCGCTCAAGGAGTGTCGCCGTGACCGACTACACCGCGTTCAAGGTCGAGCTGTCGAACCATATCGCCCACGTCCAGATCAACCGCCCGGACAAGATCAACGCCATGAACGCCGCGTTCTGGCGCGAGATCGTCGAGATCTTCCAGTGGATCGACGACACCGACGAGGCGCGGGTGGTGGTGATCAGCGGTGCCGGCAAGCACTTCTCCTCGGGCATCGACCTGATGATGCTGGCCTCGCTGGCCAGCGAGCTGGGCAAGGACGTCGGCCGCAATGCCCGCCTGCTGCGGCGCAAGATCCTTGAGATGCAGGCCTCGTTCAATGCCGTGGACAACTGCCGCAAGCCGGTGCTGGCGGCAATCCAGGGCTACTGCATCGGCGGTGCCATCGACCTGATCGCCGCCTGCGACATGCGCTACGCGGCCGCCGATGCGCAATTCTCGATCAAGGAAATCGACATGGGCATGGCCGCCGATGTCGGCACATTGCAACGTCTGCCGCGTATCATCGGCGACGGCCTGCTGCGGGAACTGGCCTATACCGGTCGCACCATCGGCGCCGACGAGGCGCAGCGCATCGGCCTGGTCAATCGCAGCTACGAGGATCACGCCGCGCTGCTCGACGGAGTCTTTGCCATCGCGGCCGAAATTGCGGGAAAATCCCCGATTGCCGTGGCCGGCACCAAGGAGATGCTCAGCTACATGCGCGATCACCGCATCGACGACGGGCTCGAGTACATCGCCACCTGGAACGCCGCCATGCTGCAATCCAACGATCTGCGGGTAGCCGTGGCTGCCCATATGAGCAAACAGAAGCCGGAGTTCGCCGACTGATCGCGACGGCGCTCCGCCAAGGTCAAGGAACAGAAGATGTCAGCGCGCTGGACCACTGCGGTACTGGATACGAATGTCGGCGGCGGCCTTGCGGTCGTGCGCAGCAGCGAAGGCTTCATGCTGGACGCCAATGGCGCGCTGTTCCCCCGCGACTGGTTCAAGCGCCAGGAGCCGGATATCCGCTTCGAGCACGGCATCGGCCATTACGATGGCCAGCCGGTCTACCTGATTGAACTGCACGGCACCCAGGCGCTGCCTGGCTGCCGTTGGCAGGGGTTGCGTCAGTTCATGCTGGAGGGGGATTTCGATACCTACACCATCCTCGGCTACGCCGCGCAGATCTCCACCTGGGCCCGCGAGCATCGCTTCTGCGGCAGTTGCGGCCAGGCCATGAGCCAGATCCCGCGCGAGCGGGCGATGTACTGCGCGCCGTGCGACCTGCGCAGCTACCCGCGCATCTCGCCAAGCATGATCGTGCTGATCACCCGTGGCGACGAGATTCTCCTGGCCCGTTCGCCACGTTTCGTCACCGGGGTCTACAGCACCCTGGCCGGCTTTGCCGAGCCGGGGGAGTCGGCGGAAGACTGCCTGGTTCGCGAAGTGCGCGAGGAGGTGGCGCTGGAGGTGCAGAACATCCAGTACGTCGGCAGCCAGTGCTGGCCGTTCCCGCATTCGATGATGCTGGGCTTCCATGCCGAGTACGCGGGCGGCGAAATCGTCATGCAGCCGGACGAGATCGAGGATGCCCAGTGGTTCCGCGTCGACGCCTTGCCGCCGCTGCCCGCCGGACGCTCCATCGCCCGCTACCTGATCGATCTGTATGTGGCGCGTCGCCTAGGCCTGGCCGAACCAGTGCTGCCACGCTAGGCGCACGGTCAGCGCCAGAACCACGGTGATGAACACCGGGCGAATGAACTTCGAACCGCCGCTGATGGCGGTTCGGGCGCCGAAGAAGGCGCCAACCATCAACGATGAACCCATCGCCAGGCCTACGGCCCAATCCACCTGTCCCGAGAAGATGAACACCGTCAGCGCCGCCGCGTTGCTGACGAAGTTCATGCTGCGCGCCACGCCGCTGGCCTTGACCAGGTCGATGGGGTAGATCAGCAGGGTGCTGACGGTCCAGAAGGCGCCGGTACCGGGGCCGGCCACGCCGTCGTAGAAGCCCAGGGTGAAGCCCTGGGGGAACTGCCACTTCTTCTTGATCGGCACATTGGCGTCCAGCGGTGCCTTGGGCGTGCCGCCGAACAGCAGGTAGACGCCGCAGGCGAAGACGATCACCGGCAGCATCTTGTTCAGCCATTCGGCTGGCAAGTAATGGGCAATCACCGCACCAAGCAGGGCGCCGATCAGGGTGCCGAGCAGTGCGTGCTTCCACTGCGCCGGATGGAACAGCTTGCGTCGGTAATAGGTAAAGCCGGCGGTGGCCGAGCCGAATGTGGAGCTGAGCTTGTTGGTGCCCAGGACCAGGTGCGGTGGCATGCCGGCGGTGAGCAGGGCGGGCGTGGTCAGCAGGCCGCCACCGCCAGCGATGGCATCGATGAAACCGGCGACAAAGGCGACCAGGGCGAGAATGGCAAGGGTGGTGAGGTCAACGCTGAGTTCGAAAGGCATGGGGATTTCTTGTGCGACAGAGGCTGGCGAGAAGGGCTCGCCGGAAGGGCGCTATGGTACGCCTGTCGCCGGAGTTTGTGTGGTTCTTCAAGGCCGGCAAACTGGTCCCAACCCTTGAACCGGCTTGCCGACGATGAGGCCATTAGCAGCGCAACACATCCCGCCTCAGGTCGCCACCCGCGACGTCGATCCGATCACCGCTTCCAGCACACTGAAATCGATCCATTCCCGCACATCGAAATGCCGCGGGATGAACTGCCAGCGGTAGAGAAAATCGGTGAAGTCCTGCAGGGCGCCGATCGAGCGGCTGTCGAGGGTGGTGCGCAGGCGCCGGTGGGCGTCCTCGCCGTAGGCCGCTGCCACCCAATACTCGCTGGTGTTCAGCTCGCGGGCCAGGTAGCGCCGGGTTTCGTCGGGGTTGGCCCAGGCCCATTGCTCGGTGCGCAGCAGCACGTCGACGATGCGCTTGCAGGCGCCGAAGTGGTGGTTGAGCAGGTGGGTATCCACGGTCAGGGTGCGCGGCGTGCCGTTGTTGGCGCGGATCAGCGGGTCCGGGTGCGAGCCGGTGTCGATCACCACGTGCAGGCCCAGCTCGTAGGCCAGTTGCAAGGCCGTGGCGCCCTTGAGGAAGATCGCGTCGATGTCGCCGCGCAGCAGGCCTATCAGTTCGTTGTTGCGCCGGCTGATGCGTGCGCCGCTGAGGTAGACGGCAGCACCGTGCACATGGGTGACCTGCTCGTCGCTGTGGGTGCCGCCGTAGGGGTAGTCCACCAGTTCCACGTCGGCGACGTTCAGGCCTTCGAGGCGCAGGGCGTTTTCCAGGCCGCGCAGGGCCTGGGCGCGGGTGAAGTCGATCTGCACGTTGGCCCATTTCGGCAGGCCGAAGCGGCGGTTCTTCAGGTCGCGCACGGTCTTCACGCCGCTCTCGGCGGTGGTCAGGATCAACTGCACTTCATCTGCCCAGCTCAGACCCAGCACCCGGGTCTCGACCCCGGCCGAGTAGGCCCAGATCGCCGGGATATTGCCGCCATGGCGCACCGAGTTGGGCAGGTGGTGGTCGTAGTGGGCTTCACGCACTTCCCGTTCGCTGGACTCGCGCAGTGACTGGATCGAGGTGCCCAGCGGGGCGAAGGCTTCGGCCAGGCGCCCGGTCTGCACGGCGATGCCGAGGCCGGTGGGCACCGGGCTGTGGGTGTACCAGAGGGTGTCGAGGGGTTGGCTCATGGGGGAATCCGGTCCTTGAATTCAGGCGCTGGCCTTCAGCGCGGGTGCAGGTGGCTGACGCAGCAGCGGCAGGACTTCCTGGCCGATGCGCAGGGCTTCTTCCAGGTGCGGGTTGCCGGCGAGGATGAAGGTGGAGAAGCCGGCTTCGCGGTATTCGGCCAGGCGCTCGGCGATGTTCTGGTGGCTGCCGACCAGGCCCACGGTCGGGCCGGGCTTGGCCTTGGCGAAACCGGCCCAGAGGTTGGGGGCGAGGGTCAGTGCGTCGAAATCCTGGATGTTTTGGTGGTAAGCGGTCTGCCGCGCGCCGCCGACCGAGTCGCTGGCCCGGGTAAAGGCGCTGGACACCGCGCTCGGCTTGCCTTCCAGGCGCTCGAACTGGCGCCGCAGGTCGCGCCAGGCGGCCTCTTCGGTTTCCCGGGCGAACAGGTCGACGCGCAGGCCGAAGCGCACTGTGCGTCCCTCTTTGTCGGCCAGTTCGCGGACCCGCTCGATATGCGGCTTGAGCTTGTCCACCGGCTCGGCCCAGTTCAGGTAGACATCGGCATGCCGCGCGGCCACGTCCAGGGCCGGGTCGGAAAACCCGGAGAAGTACACCGCCGGTTTGCGCTCACTGCCCAGGCCCGGCGGCAGGCTGCCGTTCTCCAGGCGGTAGATGTCGCCGTCGTAGCTGAAGCGCTCGTTGCGCCACAGGCCGTCGATGATGTCGAGGAATTCGCCGGTGCGCCGGTAGCGCTGGTCGTGTTCGAGGAAATCGCCCTGAGCGCGCTGGCTGGCCGGGTTGCCGCCGGTGATGATGTTCCAGTCCAGGCGGCCGTGGCTCAGGTGCTGGAGGATCGCCGCCTGCTGCGCGGCGTAGGCGGGCAGGGTCCAGGTGGCCTGGAAGGCGACCAGGAAACGCAGGCGCCGGGTTTCCCGGGCCAGGGCGGCGGCGACGATCCATGGCTCCGGGCCGGTGGGCAGCAGGGCCCCTTCGAAGCCGGCCAGCTCGGCGGCCTTGGCCACCTGGGCGATGTAGTCGATGTAGGTGAAGCCATCGGGGCTGCCGTCGGCCAGCAGGCCCGGGGCGATATGCCCGTGCTGCTGGGCGAAGCTGCCGCGGTTGTGCTTGTCGGTGGTCAGTTGCGGGCCGTCGGTGCCCAGGGGCAGACGCCAGAAGAATTCGGTGGTCATGGTGGGTCCTTTGGTCAGTTGGAAGGGTTGGTGCAACCTGTGTGCCACGGTGTTCTCTCGGACCTCATCGCTGGCAACGCCAGCTCCCACAGGGTCCGCGTCGTGCCGGGAATATGGGATTGCCGCGAACCTTGTGGGAGCTGGCGTTGCCAGCGATGAGGCCAGTCCTGACACCCTGGGGTGCTGCCTGAGCAGCACCCCGCAAGCAATCACTGTTCATGCACGGCCAACGCGTCATGGCTGCGATACAGCGCCGCATAGGCCCCGTCCGCCGCCAGCAGTTGCCCGTGACTGCCTTGCTCCTGTACCCGGCCCTGGCGGATCACCACGATGCGGTCGGCATCGCGGATGGTCGCCAGGCGGTGGGCAATGATGATTGCCGTGCGCCCTTGGCACAGGCGGCGCAAGGCGCGCTGGATGCGTCGTTCGGTGTGCACGTCGACCGCTGAGGTGGCTTCGTCAAGCACCAGCACGGCAGGGTTGGCCAGATAGGCGCGAACCAGGCACACCAGTTGCCGCTGGCCATGGCTGAGGTGGCTGCCGAGGCTGCCGACCTGGGTCGCGTACTGGTGCGGCAGGCGTTCCAGCACTTCGTCCGCGCCCAGCTCCCGGGCTGCGGCGATCAGGCTGTCATCGTCGGCACCGGGGGCGGCCAGGCGCAGGTTGTCGAGGATGCTGCCGGCGAACAGCACGTTGTCCTGCAGCACCACGCCGATATGCCTGCGCAACTGGGCCTGGCTGAGCAGGCGGATATCCACGCCGTCCAGCTTCACCGCACCCTCGTTGACTTCGTAGAAGCGCGTCAGCAATTGCACCAGGGTGCTTTTGCCATGTCCGGACGGGCCGACGATGGCCAGTACCTCGCCGGCGCGGATGCGCAGGTCGAGATGGTCGATCACCGGCCGTTCGGCATCGGCCTGGTAGGCAAAGTGCACCTTGTCGAAATGCACCTCGCCCTGCACCCGTGGCAACGGCAGCGGCCGCTCGGGATCGCGGATTTCCGGGGCGGTATCCAGCAGCAGGAAGATCCGCTGCGCCGAGGCCGAGCCGGTGGCATAGCGCTCGAACAGATCGGTCAGCTCCTGCAAGGGCCCGAGGAACAGCATCACGTAGAACAGGCTTTCGCCGACCTGACCGACGCTCACAGTGCCTTCGGCCAGGGCGTAGGCACCCACCAGCACCAGCACCGCCATGCCGCCGGCAGCCAGCAGCGCGGTGAACGGCGCGAACCAGCCGGAACGCAGGCTGCCGGTGATCAGCGCGCTGTTGAACTCGTCCAGCAGGCCACGATAGCGCCGCTGGTTGTCCGCCTCACGACCACTTTGCTGCAACAGGCGCACGCCGCCGACGCTTTCTACCAAATGCGCGGTAAAGCGACTGCGCTGCTCGGCAACTTTCGCCCAGTTGCGCTGGGCCACGCGCTTGAACGCCCAGGTAGCGAGGAACAGCAGCGGCACGCTGCCGATCAGGGCGAAGAAGAACAGCGGGGTGATCAGCCACAGCATCAGCGCCGCCAGGGTGCAGCGCAGCAGGGCGCCAAGCAGTTCCGGCGGGCCCTGGATCAGCAGCGGTTCGAGGGCGTCGACGTCGCGGTCGGCGCGGGACAGGATGCGCCCGGCACGGGTGCGGTCGAAGTAGCCGATGCTCAGCGCCTGGACATGGGCAAATACCCGCACCCGCAGTTGATTGAGCACGGCGATGGCGGCGCTGCCGGCAATGTACTGCGACAGCCCGCCGAGAAGGATCCGCCCCAGCCAGCTGGCCGCCAGCCCGGCACCGAGCCAGAGCACCAGCGGCAGGTCGAGCAGCCAGGCGTTGCCGTCGTGGACCAGCCCGTGGTCGAGCAGTTCGCGGACGAACCACGGACGCAGGAACACGGTGAACACCAGCACCAGTTCCAGCACGATTACCCAGGCCACCTGGCCGCGCACCGGCCTCAGCAGCGGCAGCAGGCGTTGCAGCATGCTGCGGTCGAGGGCCTTTTTCGCCAGGCGTTCCTCGATCTCGATATCGCTCATGGCGGTATTGCCAGCGTTCTTACTCATGCTCGATCCCCAGCAGGTCGCGGTAGGCGGCGTTGCGCCGCAGCAGCTCGGCGTGTGGGCCGCTGTCGACGATGCGGCCCTGGTCCAGCAACAGCACGCGGTCGGCACGCTCGACGGTGGTGGCCTTGCTGGCGATCAGTAGCAGGGTCGGGCCGCCGGGGCGGCGCAGGTGGTCGAGGACATGGCGTTCGCTGATGGCATCGAGGGCGCTGGTGGCGTCGTCCAGGCACAGCAGGCCCGGCGCTGCGAGCAGCGCGCGGGCCAGGCACAGGCGCTGGCGCTGCCCCCCGGAGAGGGTCACGCCGCGATCGCCCAGCGGGCTGTCCAGGCCCAGGGGCAGGCGTTCGAGAATGTCGTCGGCGGCGGCGCGGTGCAGGGCGTCGAGCAGTTCGGCGTCGCTGGCATTGGGCGCGCCAAGGCGCAGGTTGGCGGCCAGGGTGTCGGCGAACAGGAAGCTTTCCTGGGGCAGTACGTGGACGCGCTGGCGCAGGTCCTTGAGGTCGAGGGCACGCACGTCCTGCCAGCCGCCTTCGTGGTTGCCGATCAGCACCCGACCGCTGCCGGCATCGGTCAGTCGCGGCAGCAGGCTGGCCAGCAGGCTCTTGCCGGTGCCGGTGGCACCGACCAGGGCGACCACTTCGCCGGGAGCCAGCAGCAGTGAACACTGGCGCAGGATGTCGCGCTCGCTGCCGGGGGCGCTGACATTCACCTCTTCCAGTTGCAGCCCCAGCGGCCCGGCGGGCAGGCGCCGCGGACCGCTTTCGATCTGCGTCGGGGCATCCAGCAACTGCCAGATGCGCCCGGCACTGGCGCGGGCATCGGCGAAGGTCTGCATGACCCGGCCAATGCCTTCGATACGGAACACCAGGGTGGTGGCGATCAACAGCGAAGTGACCAGTTCGCCGATGCCGATCTTGCCGGCGGCGACCAGTTGCGCGCCGACGATCAGGATCCATACGTGGCCCAGGGCGACCAGCGCCTGGGGCAGGGGAATCCGCGAACTGGCCCAGGCCAGGGCCTGCCGTGCCAGCCCGGTGAACTGCCGGACCTGCTCGCTGAAACCGTCGATGCGCTGCTGTTGCAGGCCGAACGACTTGATCACCCGCACCGCGCCGATGCCTTCGGCCAGGTCCTGGTTGACCCGGTCGTAGGCCGCGCCCACCGCCCGGTCCAGCTCGACCAGGCGGTCGGTCTGCAACACGAACAGGTACAGGCCGAGCAGGGTCAGCAGCAGCGGCCCGAGGGCCAGCAGCGGGTGATACCAGCCGAGCAGGCCGACCGTGGCCAGCACCACCAGCGGGGTTTCCACCAGTTGCCGCCAGAAGCTCACCAGGGCATCGCGGACCTTGTCGGCGTCGCGGGTGGTGCGGGTGACGATCTCGCCGATGCCGTGCTGCCAGTGGTAGCCCAGGTGCAGGCGCAGCACCTGTTCGAGGATGCGCTCGCGCAGGCGGGTGAGCAGTTCCTGGCCGAGGATCAGCGAGCCGAGGGATGCCGCGTACTGCAACACGGCGCGGGCCAGGGCAACGCCGAGGATGGCCCAGAACCAGCGCCAGGCGACGCTGCCGTCGAGGCCGCCAGCGTCGAGGCGACGCACCGCGACCCCGGCAGTCACGTCATTGAGGGCGTGGCCGATCAGCCATTGCTGCCAGACCAGGCCCAGGTTGATAAGAACGAACAGCCCGGCGACCAGGGCGAAACGCCAGGGCATCTCGCGGTAGATCGCCAGGCTGCGCAGCAGCGGGTGTCGATGGCTCATGGAAGGCTCGAAACAGGACGAAAAAACGCGCGGGTCGGCCCGCGCGATGGCTTAGCGGCTGGCACCGGCCTTTTGCTTGGCGGTGAGGATCGCGGTGTATTCGCCCGGGTCGACGCCGTTGAGGTAGTAGTTGCCGACATGGTGCAGGCGCCAGCGGATCGGGTCGTGGGTGGTGTGCACCCGGGCGTTGCGCCAGAAGCGGTCGAGGTTCCACTTGCTCAGGGACGAACTGGCGCCGAGCAGGGAGAAGATATCGCTGGAGATCTTCAGCGAGGCGCCGTCGGAGTGGGCGCGGGCGGTGGCCACCGAGAGGATCAGTTCGTCCTGCAGCTCCTTGTTTTCCGGGTCGCGCTCATGGGCATCGAAGACCCGCGCGGCATCGCGCAGCAGCGACTCGGCGGCGCGCAGGGCCACGGCGTATTCGCCGATCTGACGGATGATATGCGGCTCGTCGCTGGCCCGTTCCACCTCGCTCTCGACCCACGGCCGGGCGTGCTGGTTGAGGTAGTCGATGCCGGCCTGCAGGGCGCCGGCGGCGATGCCGGTGTCGATGGCGGCGTGGAGGATCTGCGGGAAGGTCAGGCCGGTGCGTTTCATCGGGCCCTGGCGGCGCAGCACATAGCGCTCGTCGAGTTCGATATTGTCGAAGCGCACGGTGCCGCTGACCGAATTGTTCTGGCCGAAGGCGTCCCAGTCGTCCTCCAGGGTCAGGCCGGGGGTGTCGCGGTGCAGCAGCACGCCAGCGCCGCCGTCATCGCTGGCGGCGGTGAGGGAGATCCATTCGGCCAGGTAGGAACCGGTGGAGTAGAACTTGCTGCCGTTTAGCACCAGCACACCATCGTCGCGGCGTTCGACCCGGGTCTTGAGGGCAAACTTGTTCTTGCCGCCGACTTCGGCCAGGGCATTGCCCAGGCGCTTGCCGGCCAGCACGTCGGTGACCAGGCGCTGGCGCACTTCATCCGGATAGCCGTTGAGTACGCCGCGCAGCATCACGTTGTGGATCTGCAACAGCTGGCCGACGCCGCCGTCGGCACGGGAGATGATCCGCACGGTTTCGACGATGGTCTCGACCGAGGCGCCGAGGCCACCATCGGCCTTGGGGATGCCGATGGCGGTGATGCCACTGTCGGACAGCAGCTGGGCCTGGCGCCGGGGCAGGCTGCGGTTGTGTTGCGGGTCGGCGGCGAGAGCGGCGATCTCTTCGGCGATCTGGTGGGCGGCGCTGATGGCCTGGGCTTCGCTTTCCAGGCGGCGGGGCAGGGTAGACACGGTGAGGCTTCCTTGAATGATCAGGTGTCAGCCCTGGAGCAGGTTCTATGCCATCGGGCTGCAGCCCTTGCCGGACGTGGCCTGCAGCAATTTCATCAGTACCTGTTGCTGCTCCAGCAGCAATGCGCGGCCGGTTGTTGCTGGGGCAGCAGCAGTCCCGCTGGGTGGGTGTTGGCAGATCAGCAATCGCTGACTGCTGAGCGGCATAAAACCCAATGAAATCAATGTCTTGATGAGTTGGCACGAGCGCTGCAATAGCCCTGGCAAAGGCCACCCGGCCCGTTCGATCCCCTGATGGAGCCCACTCATGTCCCTAGCCGCTACCTTGCCGTTGCCCGTCGCAACGCCCCTGGAGCAACTCTGGTTCACCCGCTGCCCGGTGCCGACCGCGTCCGGCATCGCCTACACCCTTGGCTGGCTCGGCGAGGAATTCGCCGCCGACGGCCTGCCGGTACTGACCCTGCAGGAGGCCCGTCAACTGGGCCATCACCACTACGATCATCAACTGCCCGGTCTGTTTCGCGAGGGCGGCAACGTGCCGGCCCTGGCCGCCCGTGCCGCCGGTTCGCCGAGCCGCCTGATCGGCCTGACCTGGATCGAGGAATGGCAGACCATCCTCGTGCGTCCCGGCTCCGGCATCCGCAGCCCCGAAGACCTCAAGGGCAAGCGCCTGGCCTTGCCGGCCTGGGGCGACAACCGTCCCGGCAGCATCGCCCGGGCCATGAGCCTGCACGGCTACAAGGGCGCGCTGGCTTCGGTCGGCCTGGGTTTCGATGATGTGACCCTGGTGGAGGTGGCGCTGGCCGACCAGGCCGCCGCGCCGACCCCCGAGCAGGGCCTGCAACGCCTGTGGTCCGGCCTGGACTACCTGGTGCGCGGCGAGGTGGACGCGGTCTACGTCAAGGGCGCTTCCGCCGCCGACGCCGCCCGCCGCCTGGGCCTGGAAGTGGGCATCGACCTCGACCAGCTGGAGCCGCGTTTCCGCATCAACAACGGCACGCCACGGCCGATCACCGTGCACCAGAACCTGCTCGACGAGCATTTCGACCTGGTGGTGCGCTTCCTCGCCCAGACCCTGCGCGCCGCCGACTGGGCCAGGGACAACCGTGACGGCCTGCTGCGCATCCTCCAGGACGAGACCCGTGCCGGTGCCGAGGGTGTCGACGAGGCCTATCGTGGCGACTTCCACACCACCCTGGCGCCGGACCTGTCCGAGCAGCGCCTGGCCTTCCTCGATATCCAGAAGACCTTCCTCAACCTGCATGGCTTCCTCGAAGCCGACTTCGACCTGACCGACTGGGTCGATCACCGCCCCCTGCAAGCCGCCCATGAACTGCTGGCGCAGCGCTTCTCCAACAGCAGCCAAGACAAGGACCTCTGACATGACCGTACTGACCGCCGAACACCTGATCGACGCCGAGCTCAAGGACTTCGTCGACAACGTCACCCACCTGGCCGGCGAGGCCTTCCGCGTCTACCGCGAGACCAACAGCATCACCGCCAACGGCACCGTCGGCTTTATCGAACGGGTACCGGGCCGCGAGCTGCTGGTCTCGGTCAACTACCCGGGGCCGTGGAAGAAGGACCAGCCGCTGAAGGCCACGGTCAGCGATTTCGCCGGCAACCTGGTGCACGGCCAGGGCAAGGGCGGGCTGAACCGCTATACCCGGCTGTTCGTCCAGCGCCCGGAAATCACCACCGTGTCCCATGTGCACAGCCCGTACCTCGGCGCCTGGGCGCAGACCCAGCGCACCCTGCCGATCAGCTACGTGCCGGTGCAGCGCTTCCAGCTGGCCCGCGAGCTGCCGGTGTATGTCGACCGGCGCCAGGACGAGGTCGACTTCATTCTCGACCGCCTCGCGGAAAACCCTTTCACCCCGGCCATTCTCGAAGCCAACGGCGGCTCCACCGTGTGGGGCACCCAGGGCCTGCAGGCCACTGCGGAATTCATCCTGCTGCTGGAGGAGGGCGCGCAACTGCAACTGCTCGCCGAAGCCCTGGGTGGCTCGCGCCCCTACGGCCCCGGCGTGCTGACCCAGCAATGGACCATGAGCAAGCTGCTCGGCCAGGCCCGTGAACTGGGCCTGGTGCCACCGAACGACAGCCCGCGCGCATAAGGACATTCGATCATGGCAGTGAAGATTCTCTGGTACCTCACCAGCCCCGATGGCCCGTATCCCTGGGAAGAGCAGGGCCGCTGGCTGACCGATTTCAACCACCTCAAGCAGATCGCGGTAAATGCCGACCGCCTCGGTTTCTACGGCTCGCTGCTGGGCACCAGCCCCAACGAGAGCCTGGCCGTGGCCGCCGCGCTGATCGACGCCACCGAGCGCCTGCGCTTCCTGGTCGCCCAGCATCCGGGCGAGGTGTCGCCGGCGGTGCTGGCCAAGTGGGCACTGACCTTCGACGAGTTCTCCGGTGGTCGCCTGCTGTTCAACGTGGTCAACGGTAGCGATGCCGGGTTGGCGACTCTTGGCGTGCATTACCCGCACGACGAGCGTTACCAGTTCAGCCTCGAATACTGGCGCGCCTTCCAGGCCATCTATGCCGGCAGCACCGAGGGCTACGACGGCCAGTTCGTCAAGCTGGCGCCGCGTCCGGCTGCGGCCGCACGGCATCCGCTGGGGGGCTGGCATCCGCCGAGGCGCCTGGCGGTGCCGCTGTGGGGCGCCGGTACCTCGGACCCGGGCGTGGCCCATTCGGTGCAGTTGCTCGATGTCTATCTGAGCTTCGCCGATACCCCGCCGAAGCTCGGCGCCAAGTTCCGCAAGGTGGCCGCCGAAGCGGCGAAGATCGGTCGCGAGCTGACCTACGGCACGCGCTTGCAGATCATCGTCCGTGAGACCGAGGAAGAAGCCTGGGCCCACGCCCAGAAGCTGCTGGACAACACCTCGCTGGCCACCGCCCGCGCGGCCATCGAACGGCAGTTGCCGCCGGGCCAGAGTCTGGACAGCTTCCACAGCGACGACCCGCGCATCCAGGCCAATGTCGAGGCGATCCGCGCCGGTCGCCTGCCGAAAGCCCGCGATCTGGAGATCTACCCCAACGTCTGGACCGGCCCCAGCCTGTTCGGCTTCAACCTGCTCGGCCCGGCCGCCGGCACCTACCTGGTGGGCAGCGCCGAACAGGTGGCCGAGCGGATTCGCGAGTACGAGGCCCAGGGCACCAGCGCCTTCATCCTGTCCGGCTTCCCGCTGATCGATGAAGCGCACCGGGTCGCCGACCTGCTGTTCCCGCTGCTCGATCTGGACCATGGCTTCGAGGTTCCGCGCCTCAAGGCCCGCACGGCCGCCGAAACGGCCTAAGGAAGTACCCATGCCCAACGAATTTTCCCGCCGGGTGTTTCTCGGCAACAGCCTGGCCGTCGGTGGTGGCCTGATCCTCGCCTCCAGCCTGCTTGGCGGCTGCGGCGGCGGTGAACCCGCCGCCGTGGCCGGGGCGGCGGTCGCGCCTGGCACTCCGGTGCGCGGCGGTCGCCTGCGGGTCGGCATCATCGACGGCGACCAGGCCGGCAACCTCGACGCGCACAAGCCGTCCGGCGGCGGGATCATTCGCGGCTGGGCGCTGTACAGCAAGTTTTGGGAATGGAACGACGATGTCAGTACGCGCCTGGGCCTGGCCGAGTTCGCCGAGCCGAACGCCGACGCCAGCGCCTGGACCATCCGCATCAAGCCGGGACTGGAATTCCACCACGGCAAGAGCATCACCTCAGACGACATGCTGTTCTCGATCCTGCGCCTGACCGATCCGAAACTGGCTTCGCCCTATGCCGGGCTGGTCGGCGCCATCGACCGCCAGGCGTTGCGCAAGCTGGACGAGCGCACCATCGAGATCCGCTTCAAGGAAGGCCGCAGCTTCTTCCCTCTCGACGAAACCCTGATCGCCTTCGGCGGCATCGTGCCCACCGACTACGATCCGAACAATCCGGTGGGAGCGGGGCCGTACCGGCTCAAGCGCTTCGTGCCGGGCCAGCGGGCGTTGTTCACCCGCTTCGAGAACTACTTCAAGCCCAACCAGCCCTATGCCGACGAGCTGGAAATCATCGAATTCAAGGACCAGGTGTCGCGGGTCGCGGCCTTGCGTGCCGGGCAGATCGATGTCGCCAGCGGCATCCAGGCCGAGCACAGTGCGCTGATCAAGGCTGATCCGCGTCTGCAACTGGTGGTGTCGCCGACCACCTCGTTCACCGGCTTCAACCTCAATACCGCCAAGGCGCCGTTCCAGGACGAGCGGGTGCGCCAGGCCTTCCGCCTGCTGGCGGACCGCCAGGAACTGGTGGGCCGTGGCCTGAATGGCTTTGGCCGAATCGCCAACGACCTGTATTCGCCCAACGACCCGACCTACAACCATGCCATCGCCCAGCGCCCGTACGACCTCGACCAGGCTCGCTCGCTGCTGCGCCAGGCCGGAGCCTCGGACCTGCGCCTGGAGCTGACCACCACCGCCAACGAAGTCAACTCGGCGCTGGTGTTCGCCCAGCAAGCGAAGAAGGCCGGGATCGAGATCAAGGTCACCCCGGTGGACGCCTCGGTGTTCAACGGTCCGCAGAAAGAGCAGTGGCTGATGTCGCCGTGCTCGACGCCGGCCCGCGGCTTCCTCGCCACCGGCTTGCACAACGACGCGCCGCTGGCGATCTACAACCGCAGCAACTTCCGCGACGAGCGTTTCTCCCAGCTGTTCACCCAGGCCCTGGCCCAGCCCGACCTGGCCAGGCGCCGCGAGCTGGTACACGAGGCCCAGACCATCCAGCACCAGCGCGGCGGCTTGCTGATCTGGGGCTTCAGCGACGTGCTCGACGCCGCCTCGCACAAGGTCGGCGGCTTGCACGGCGAACAGACCACCTTCGCCTCCTGGCGCTTCGACAGCCTGTGGTTGAACCATGCCTGAGCCTATCCGCACCTCCCGCTTGCCGGCCTGGCTGCCGTGGTTTGTCGGGCGCCTGGGCTACGGCCTGCTCACCGCCTGGGTCATCAGCCTGGTGGTGTTCATCGCCACCCAGGCGCTGCCCTCGGACCCTGCCCGGGTGATCCTCGGCCCCGAGGCGCCGCTGGAAAGCATCCTCACCCTGCGCCAGCAACTCGGCCTCGACCGGCCGATCCTGGTCCAGTACCTGGGCTGGCTGGCCCAGGTGCTGCGCGGCGATCTCGGTATCTCGCTGGATTCGGCGCAGCCGGTAGCCGGGCTGTTGCTGATCCGCTTCGGCAACACCCTGGCGCTGCTGCTCGGGGTCTTGCTGCTGGTGCTGCCGTTGGCCCTGGTGATTGGTGTCGGCCTGGCCCTGCGCCGCGACTCGCGCCTGGACCGCTGGGGCCTGGCCACGCTGATCGTGCTCAAGGCTACCCCCGGCTACCTGATCGCCATCGGCCTGGTGCTGCTGTTTTCCATGCCGCATTTCGACCTGCTGCCGGCGGTTTCGCTGATCGACCCGGACCGGCCGCTGTGGCGCCAACTGGACTACCTGGCCTTGCCGGTGATAGCCCTGAGCCTGTCGGCACTGCCGTACCTGGCGCGGCTGGTGCGCGCGTCGATGATCGAGACCCTGGATTCCGACTATGTCGGCGCGGCGCGTCTGCGTGGGATATCGGAACGGCGCATCGTTTGGCGCCACACCCTGCCCAATGCGCTGGTGCCGGCGATCCAGGGCGTGGCCCTGACCCTGCGCGTGCTGATCGGCGGCGCGTTGCTGGCCGAGGTGGTGTTCAGCTACCCCGGGGTCGGCACCTTGCTCAACAGTGCGATCCAGATGCGCGACCTGCCGTTGATCCAGGGCGCGGTGCTGGTCATCACCCTGGGCGTGGTGGTGATCAACCTGCTGGCCGACCTGCTCACCGTATTGCTTACCCCGAAGCTGCGCACCGCACGCCGGGCCGGCCTGATCCAGCGCAGTCGACGCGGAATCCAGAGCTGGTGGCGGCGGCCGGCGGCCAAGGCCCCTTGATAAGGAGTGACTATGTTCAGCGCAGGATTCTGGCGTGAACCTTCGATTCGCCGTGGCGCCCTGGTAACCCTGGCAGTGGTGCTGCTGGCGCTGCTCGGCCCGTGGCTGGCGCCCCACGCGCCTACCGACATGCTCGGCGGGGTGTATGGCGCGCCCACTGCCGGGGCGCCGCTGGGGCATGACTTCCTCGGCCATGATGTGCTGTCGCGCCTGCTGGCCGGTGGCCTGTCGATTTTGTGGATGTCGGTGGCGGCAGCGGCGCTGGCGCTGCTGGTGGGCAGCGTGCTGGGCATGCTCGCCGGGCTGTCGCGCCAGCGCTTGGACCAGGCGATCACCTGGCTGGCGGATGTCTGGCTGGCGTTCCCCGACCTGATCCTGGTGCTGCTGATCGTCTCCATGCTCGGCCGCCAGCCGTGGCTGATCGTGCTGACGGTGGCCATCGCCTTTACTCCCGGGGTGATTCGCCTGGCCCGCGGCAGTGCGGTGTCGGTGGCCAGCCAGGAGTTCGTCGAGGCGGCGCAGATGATGGGCTTTTCCCGCACGCGCATTCTGCTGCGGGAGATTCTGCCCAACGTGCTGACGCCGCTGCTGGTGCATTTCGGCAACATGCTCACCTGGGGCATCGGCATGCTCTCGGGCTTGAGTTTCCTTGGCTACGGCGTTGCCCCTCCGGCGGCGGACTGGGGCCTGATGATCAATGAAAACCAGGCCGGCCTGCTGATCCAGCCGTGGGCCGTGCTGGCCCCGGCGCTGCTGATCGCGGTGTTCGCCTATGGCACCAACCTGCTGGCCGAAGGCATTGCCCGGTACAGCGCGGGAGCGCGCTCATGAATGCATTCGTGGTTTCAACCCCGGTGGCCTTGCAGGTCGAGGGCCTGCGGGTGGCGCTGGACAGCGGCGCCGATGTCATCGAGCACATCGATTTCAGCCTGGCGCCGGGGGAGATTCTCGGCCTGGTCGGCGAGTCCGGCTCCGGCAAGACCACCCTTGCCACCGCCTTGCTCGCCCACGCCCGACGCGGCGCGCGGATCGATGGCGGGCGGGTGCGGGTGGCGGGCACCGACCTGCTGGCCCTGGAGGGCGATGCATTGCGTCGGGCCCGGGGCGGACTGATCGGCTATGTCGCCCAGGATCCGGCGCTGGCCCTGAATCCGGCGATCCGTATCGGCCAACTGTTGCTGGAAACCTTGCAGGCCCATGAGCCGGGGCTGGATCGCAGGGCGCGGGAGCAGCGTCTGCAGCAGACCCTGGCGGATGTCGGGCTGCCGGATGCCCGCGAGTTCCTCCGGCGCTTTCCCCATCAGCTCTCCGGAGGGCAGCAACAGCGGGTGATGCTGGCCCTGGCGTTCGTATTGCGCCCCAGGCTGATCGTCCTCGACGAACCGACCACCGCACTGGACGTCGGCACCCGCGCGCACATCCTGCAAACCGTGCGCCGGCTGTGCAAGGAGCAGGGTGTGGCGGCGGTCTATGTGTCCCACGACCTGGGGGTGATCAAGGACCTGGTGGACCGGGTGATGGTGATGTACGCCGGGCGCATCGTCGAGGTCGCCAGCCGCGAGCGCTTGTTCGAGCGGCCGGGGCATCCGTACACCCTGGGGCTGCTGGCGGCGATTCCGGAAGTCGGGCGTCAGCGCGAGCTGCGAGCCATCGCCGGGCATGCGCCGGCACCGGGGCAGCGGCCTGCGGGTTGCGCCTTCGCCCCGCGTTGCCCGCGGCGCAGTGCGGCGTGCAGCGCGATCGAACCCGGGTTGCAGGAACTGGACGGGGTGCAGCAGGTCGCCTGTCTGCATCCGCAATTGAGCGCCTTGCCGGAGGAGCCGGTGGCTCCGCCGCGTCTGGTCGAGCAAGCGCGCACGCCGGTGCTGGAGTTGCGTGGGCTGAACCTGAGCTATGACCGGCAGGTGCTGTTCGACCTGTCGCTTGAGGTGTACCGCGGTGAATGCCTGGCGGTGGTGGGTGAGTCGGGCTCGGGCAAGACCAGCCTGGCGCGGACCCTGGCCGGGCTGGGGGAGGGTGGTATCGGACAGCTGCAGTTCGACGGCCAGCCACTGAGCCTGGTGGCGCGCAAGCGCGAGGCGGCGACCCGGCACCGGATCCAGTACATCTTCCAGAATCCCTATCGGGCACTGAATCCGCGACAGACCGTTGGCCAATGCCTGCAAGCACCGCTGGAGCACTTCTTCGGTCTCAAGGGCGCGGCCTGCCGGGAGCGGATCGAGGCGACGCTGGCGCGAGTGGCGTTGCCGGCGGAAACGGCGACGAAGTACCCCCATCACCTCTCCGGCGGCGAACGCCAGCGGGTGGCGATTGCCCGGGCGCTGGTGTGCGAGCCTGATGTGCTGATCTGCGATGAAGTCACCTCGGCGCTGGATGTCTCGGTGCAGGCGGCGATCCTCGCCTTGCTCCGCGAGTTGCAGGCAGAGGGCATGACCCTGGTGTTCGTCACCCACGACCTCGGTGTGGTCAGGGCGATTGCCGACCGGGTCGTGGTGGTCAAGGACGGCAGGATCATCGAGCAGGGCGCCTGCGGCGAGGTGCTTGATCGTCCGCAAACTGCTTACGTGGAGGGGCTGGTGGCGCAGGCGAAGTTTCTTCGTTGAGATCGAACGCGGCCCGCGGGCGCTCGATCTCCAGAGCGCGGCAACAATCAAGACAAGCGTCAGGCAGCCTTGATGCGCTTTCCTGGCAGGCGTCCTTCTGCCCCCGTATCAACAGGCCGACGGGCAAGCAGCGCAAACACCAACAGAAATCCGAGTCCACCGCTGAGGTACACCGGCGGTAATGCCGCGAAGCAGGCAATCCATACCGGAAAGGCGCTGGCCGCGACCAGGGGCGGATTGCCCGAGGTGCTGATCAGCTTGATGGTCAGCGCCAGCAGCATCGAGTACAGGACGACGCCGAAGACACCCCAGTTCAGCCAGGCATCGGCGAAGAACACCGCGTTGGAAGTCGAGCCGCCTGCGCCGCCCCATTGCAGTGCAGCCACTTCCCGTTCCAGGTGGATATGCTTCAGGCCAAGGGCCCAGGCCAGCGGGCGAATCGAGCGCCCCAGCACATAGTCGCCGTGCAGTCTCTCCTGTTGATAGCGGAACCAATCTACGGCGGTGATGTAGGGAATCCACAGGATGCGGTTGGCGATCAGGGCCAACTGGCTGTCACGGCCGAACACACTGTACTGCTCAGGTACGTCGGAAAGCATTGCGGGAGGCTCCACGACCACCTGCTTCTGCTTCTGTTGCTGCACCAGCATTACCGAAAACCAATGATGCAGCGGTTGCGACGCGGCGTTCGTGGGAAACATCGGCACGGGATAGTTGACCTCGAGGGCGGCGACGGGCATCAGTGCCATGGGGGTATTCGCCGGCGCCTCGACTGGATAAAAGGTGGCGATCCTGCCACTGGCCAGCACGTACATCATGGCGACGCTCAGGACAAAGAACAGTGCGGTGGTGGCCAGGTTCATCCATTTGCCGCGCATCAGCCAGACTGCCATCAAGGGCACGCAAACACATAGAAGTGCCGCCTTGGACAGCGACAGTGAGGTGCCAAGGATGAACAGCACCAGCACCAGGTACCGCCAGCGTTTTCCGTGCCACCAGGCGTGAGCGATGAGCAGCGGCATCAGCGCTTGGCTGAGGATGGCGAAGCTGTAGTTGACCAGGCCGGCATTGCCGGTCTGGCCGCGCATGAAGGTGTTGCGATAGTGGGCCAGTTGCTCGGCACTGGCTCCCTGCAATGCGGCGAGCAAGGGCACCCGTTCTGCGGCGCTGCACACTGCCCAGAGCGTCAGCACGTAGAGGACGACGATGAACGCCATGATCAGGTCGGGGCGCCGTGGCAGGTTTAGCGCTGCCGCGAGCCGGTCGGCCCAGGCCACCGGCAGCCAGCGATAGGCAAGGATGAAGCTGAGGGCGCTGGTCAGCAGGGCGATGAACAGGGTCATGACCGGCTCGAGCGGATAACGGGCAAAGCCGATCACGTTCTGCGGCAGGTAATAGGTGGCGAAGACAAGCAGCGGCATGAGGAATAGCCAGTGCTTCCTGATGATGTCGAACATGAATGAATCCCTCGTGGTGGGCCGTGACGGACACACGACTAATGAACGGACACTCACGGATGCAGTTAGTGCAGCGGCTTGTGAGGATGCATACAGCTTTCGCAACGGGGACGTTTTATAGATAAGAAGGGGGAAAAGGGATGTAGGAAAAGGCGTCAATAATTGTAGGAGCCATCTTTCGTGGTGGGGAATTTCCCGGTGAACGGCAGTCGGCCTCAGTGGCAGTTGTCCATACCGGTGCACTTCTCGCGCAGGAAATCCCCTACATGCGCCATTCTGGCCCGCAATATGCTTTTACAGCTTCCAACGATTGCTGATCGATCGATCAGCTCTGCGCAACGCCGCTCATAACCAGGCCGCGCAGAGGTTCTTCATCAGCCGCGAAGGCCCGGAAATGCTTGTTCCGAGCCAGTAAACGCGGCGTTTGCCGGAAGCGCTGGAATGTCCCTACCCGAACAGCTTCCGCCCGTGGACACCACCACGGGCTGGAGCGCCGAGCTGAAGTTGCGTTTTGTCGAGCGTGGCGGGAAGACCTGTATTGGTGCGCGACGTCATTTCGGACCTCTTTTGGTGCAGCGGCCTTTTTATCCGGAAGGTGCACCCTGTCATGTCTATGTATTGCACCCGCCCGGTGGCGTGGTCGGCGGTGACCGCCTGACCCTCGACGTGCACCTGGAACCCGGCAGCCATGCACTGCTGACCATGCCCGGGGCGACCAAGTTCTATCGCAGCGCCGGCCCGGTGTCGTTGCTCAAGCAGCATTTCCATCTGGCCGAGGGCAGCACTCTGGAGTGGCTGCCCCACGGCAATATCTGCTTCCCCGGTGCCCGCGCCCGTCTGGAAAACCGCTTCAGCCTGGCGCCTGGTGCTCGATTGCTGGCCTGGGAGACCTTGTGCCTGGGTCGTCCGGTGATGAACGAGCGCTTCAGCCATGGTGCCGTCGACAGCCGCCTGCAAGTCGATATGCCTGACGATCCGGGCCTGCAGGAGCGCCTGCGGGTCGACGGCGCCAGCCTGGACAAGCTCGGCGGCTATCCGCTGCAAGCGACCTTCTGCGCCGCGCCCGCCACCCCGGAGCTGCTGGAGCAGGCGCGCACCCTTATCGAGCACCTTCCTGTACCGGCCGGGGCGACCCTGCTCGGCCAACTGCTGGTGGTCCGCTTGCTGGACCACGACAACCAACGCCTTCAATCCACACTGATGCGCCTGTGGTGTGCACTGCGTCCGGCCATTACCGGCCTGGCACCGTGCCCGCCGCGGATCTGGGCCACCTGAGAGAGCGACCATGGAGCTGACCCCGAGAGAGAAAGACAAACTGCTGCTGTTCACCGCCGCGCTGCTCGCCGAGCGCCGTCGGGACCGCGGCCTGAAGCTCAACTACCCGGAAGCGGTGGCGCTGATCAGCGCGGCAGTGATGGAGGGGGCCCGTGATGGCCGCACCGTCGCCGAGCTGATGAACCTCGGTCGCGAGGTACTGGGCCGCGACGAGGTGATGGAAGGCGTGGCGGAGATGATCCACGACGTCCAGGTCGAAGCGACCTTTCCCGACGGGACCAAGCTGGTCACCGTCCATGACCCTATCGTCTAGGAGTGCAGGATGATTCCCGGAGAAGTACAGGTCGCCGCCAGCGGCGATATCGAACTGAATGCCGGCCGCGAGACCATCAGCGTCAGCGTCGCCAACCACGGTGACCGCCCGGTACAGGTCGGCTCGCACTACCACTTCTACGAAGTCAACGACTGCCTGGTGTTCGAGCGCGAGGCCGCCCGCGGCTATCGCCTGGACATTCCCGCCGGCACCGCCGTGCGCTTCGAGCCCGGCCAGTCGCGCAGCGTGACCCTGGTGGCCTACGCCGGCAAGCGTGAGGTCTACGGCTTCCAGGGCAAGGTCATGGGCAAGCTGGAGGTGGGCGCATGAGCCGGATTTCCCGTCGGGCCTATGCCGACATGTTCGGCCCCACCGTCGGCGACCGCGTGCGCCTGGCCGACACCGAGCTGTGGGTGGAAGTGGAGAAGGACTTCACCATTTACGGTGAGGAAGTGAAGTTCGGTGGCGGCAAGGTGATCCGCGATGGCATGGGCCAGGGCCAGATGCTCGCCGCCGAAGCCATGGACCTGGTGCTGACCAACGCGCTGATCATCGATCACTGGGGCATCGTCAAGGCCGATATCGGGGTCAAGGACGGACGCATCTTCGGCATCGGCAAGGCCGGCAACCCCGACGTGCAGCCCGGCGTGACCCTGCCGGTGGGCCCGGGCACCGAGGTGATCGCCGCCGAAGGCAAGATCGTCACCGCCGGCGGCATCGACTCGCATATCCACTTCATCTGCCCGCAGCAGGTGGAAGAAGCGCTGACCTCCGGCATCACCACCTTCATCGGCGGCGGCACCGGGCCGGCCACCGGCACCAACGCCACCACTTGCACTTCCGGCCCCTGGTACCTGGCGCGCATGCTCCAGGCCGCCGATGAGCTGCCGATCAATATCGGCCTGCTGGGCAAGGGCAACGCCTCGCAACCCGAGGCCCTGCGCGAGCAGATCGCTGCCGGTGCGGTGGGCCTCAAGCTGCACGAGGACTGGGGCTCGACCCCGGCGGCCATCGATTGCTGCCTGGGCGTGGCCGAGGAAATGGACGTGCAGGTGGCGATCCACACCGACACCCTCAACGAGTCCGGCTGCATCGAGGACACCCTGGCGGCCATCGGCGATCGCACCATCCATACCTTCCACACCGAGGGCGCGGGTGGCGGCCATGCGCCGGACATCATCCGCGCGGCGAGCTTCGCCAACGTGCTGCCGTCCTCCACCAACCCGACTTTGCCGTACACGGTGAACACCGTGGACGAGCACCTCGACATGCTGATGGTCTGCCATCACCTGGACACCAGCATCGCCGAGGACGTGGCCTTCGCCGAATCGCGCATCCGCCGCGAGACCATCGCCGCCGAGGACATCCTCCACGACCTCGGTGCCTTCGCCATGACGTCCTCGGACTCCCAGGCCATGGGCCGGGTCGGCGAGGTGGTGCTGCGCACCTGGCAGGTAGCGCACCAGATGAAATTGCGTCGCGGTCCGCTGGCCGGGGACTCTTCGTACAGCGACAACACCCGGGTCAAGCGCTATATCGCCAAGTACACCATCAACCCGGCGCTGACCCATGGCATCGCCCATGAGGTGGGCTCGCTGGAGGCCGGCAAGCTGGCCGACCTGGTGCTGTGGTCGCCGGCCTTCTTCGGGGTCAAACCGGCCCTGGTGGTGAAGGGCGGGATGATCGCCACTGCGCCCATGGGTGATATCAACGGTTCGATCCCGACCCCGCAGCCCGTGCATTACCGACCGATGTTCGGCGCCCTTGGCCAGGCGCGACATGCCACGCGGATGACCTTCCTGTCCCGCGAGGCGCTTGATCGCGGTGTGCACCAGCAACTCGGCCTGCGCAGCCTGATCGGCCTGGCCCATGGCTGCCGCACGGTACGCAAGGGCGACATGGTGCACAACGGCCTGATGCCGAATATCGAAGTGGATTCGCAGACCTACCAGGTGCGCGCCGATGGCGAGCTGCTGGTGTGCGAGCCGGCCACGGTACTGCCGATGGCCCAGCGTTATTTTTTGTTCTGAGAAGGAGATCCCATGATTCTGTTGACCCGCAAGGTGGGCGAGGGCGTCGCGACGGCCACCGCCACCCTGAGCCTGGATGTCCGGATCAAGAGCCGGGTGCGCATCACCCTCGACGATGGCCGCGATGCCGGGCTGATGCTGGAGCGCGGCCAGTTGATCCGTGGCGGCGAGCTGCTGACGGACGAGGCCGGCGACGAGGTGGTCCGCGTGATCGCCGCTGCCGAGGAAGTCTCCACCGTGCGTTCCGACGATCCGCTGGCCTTGGCCCGTTGTGCCTATCACCTGGGCAACCGCCATGTGCCGTTGCAGGTCGAGGCGGGGTTCCTGCGCTACCAGCATGACTATGTGCTGGACGACATGGTCCGCGGCTTCGGCCTGGAGGTCCGGGTCGAGCAAGCACCGTTCGAACCCGAGGCCGGTGCCTACCAGAGCGCACCGCACAGCCATAACCATTCCGATCATCTGTTCGTCCGCCTGCCTGCGCAGGCGCTGTGAATTACAACAAGGAGTCCTCCATGAAGAAGTTTCTCGCCCTTGCCCTGCTGCTGGTCGCCGTGCCGGCCTTCGCCCACCCCGGCCACGATGCCAACCCGCTGCAGGACGGTCTGCTGCACCCGCTGACCGGTCTCGACCACCTGCTGATGCTGTTGGGCACCGGCGTGCTGGCGGCGCTGACCCGACGCAATCTGGTGCTGCCGGGCCTGACCCTGGCGGCGATGTTCGCTGGCGCGGTGTTCGGTCATCTGTTCGGTGGTGTGATCGGCATGGAGCAGATGATCTTCGGTTCGCTGCTGGTGGCTGCCGTGGCCATGCTTCTGCCACGCCGTCAGCTCCTGCTGTCGCTGCTGATGCCGGTATTCGCCCTGTTCCATGGCTGGGCCCATGGCGTCGAGTCGAGCCCGGGTGCCTTCTGGCTGTTCAGCGCCGGCTTCGTCACCGTCAGCGGCCTGTTGCTGCTGGCCGGCTTTGCCGTGGGTTGCCTGCTGCGCCGTCACCAGCGCCTGCAGCAGGCCTTCGGCGGCGGCCTGCTGGCCGGCGCGGCGCTGATCGTGGCGGGCTGATGAGCAGTGACCTGAAGCTGTTGCGCCTGTTGCAACTGGCCAGTCCGGGCTTGCCGGTGGGTGGATTCACCTATTCGCAGGGCCTGGAATGGGCAGTGGAGGCGGGCTGGGTAAAGGGCGCCGAAGGTTTTCGCGCCTGGCAGCGGCAGCAGATCGACGACACCCTCGGCTATCTCGACTGGCCGCTGCTGGTGCGTCTGTATCAAGCCTGCGAGGCCGACGATGCCGAGGCCTTCGCCCACTGGAGCCGCTTTCTCCTGGCCAACCGCGAAACTGCCGAGCTGCGCACCGAGGAACGCCAGCGCGGTGCGGCCCTGGCGCGCATGCTCGATGGCTGGCAACTGGGCCAGGCGCCGCAGTGGCGCGCCAGCCTGGAGCTGACCCAACTGGGCGGCATGGCCTGGCTGGCGGCGCACTGGCAGATCCCCTTGCGCGACCTGTTGCTGGGCCATGGTTTCAGCTGGCTGGAAGGCGCGGTAATGGCCGGGGTCAAGCTGGTACCGTTCGGTCAGCAGGCGGCGCAAAGCCTGCTGCGCGACCTGTCCGAAGACTTGTGCACGGTGCTGGAGCGCGCCCTTGTGCTGAGCGATGACGAACTGGGCGGCGGCCTGCCGCTGCTGGCGATTGCCTCGGCGCGCCACGAAACCCAATACACCCGATTGTTCCGATCCTGAGGAATTCCCTATGCAAAGCTACAAGCAACCACTGCGTGTCGGTGTCGGCGGCCCGGTCGGTTCCGGCAAGACCGCGCTGCTCGAAGCGCTGTGCAAGGCCATGCGCGACCACTATGAAATCGCCGTGGTGACCAACGACATCTACACCAAGGAAGACCAGCGCATCCTCACCGAGGCCGGCGCCCTGGAGCCCGAGCGTATCGTCGGCGTGGAAACCGGCGGTTGCCCGCACACCGCGATCCGCGAGGACGCCTCGATGAACCTGGCGGCGGTGGAAGAGCTGGCGCGCAAGTTCGGCAACCTGGAAGTGATCTTCGTCGAGAGCGGCGGCGACAACCTCAGCGCCACCTTCAGCCCGGAACTGGCCGACCTCACCGTCTACGTCATCGATGTCGCCGAAGGCGAGAAGATCCCGCGCAAGGGCGGGCCGGGGATCACCAAATCGGACTTCCTGGTGATCAACAAGATCGACCTGGCGCCCTATGTCGGCGCCTCGCTGGAAGTGATGGAAAGTGACACCCGGCGCATGCGGCCGGAGCGGCCGTGGGCCTTCACCAATCTGAAAACCGGGCATGGGTTGCAGACCTTGATCGACTTCATCGTGGATCGGGGGATGTTGCGGGCGGTCTGAGAGCTGTTTTGCTCTCTGGGGCCTCATCGCTGGCAAGCCAGCTCCCACAGGTTTCGCGGCGCATGCGATCTTTGTGGGAGCTGGCTTGCCAGCGATGAGGCCCTTCAATTCATTGCATAAAACACTGCCAGCCACACCGTTGGCTGGCCAGCCTCGGTCCACTCCACCCGATGCTTGCATCCCGCCGGAATATCCAGAAAATCCCCCGGCCCCAGCACCCGCACCTCGGCCTCATGCTCCAGGCGCAAGCCCGCCGAGCCACTCAGCACCAGCACGAATTCCCCCTCCGCCTGGTCATACCAGAACCCCTCCGGACTGCACTGCCCGGTGGATACGATGCGCTCGATACGCAGCCCCGGGCGCTTGAGCAGGTCATCGAAACGCTCTTCCAGCGCCGCCTCGGCGATGCCCTCGAACAGGTTGTGCAACATGGCTGATCCGTCCCTCGTAACCTTTGGCAATGTGTTCTAAGGTTGCCAGTTCCTGTGCGAGAAAGGACTCCCCATGAAGCATTCGAACCGTTTTTTTGCCGCGTTGCTGCTGGGTGCCAGCCCCGCCGCGCTGGCTGCCTTGCCCTCGGCCCCGGCCTATATCGACGACAGCGGCTACCCGCAGGCGGCCAAGCAGCGCATCCTGCCGCCGATGTTCGAGCAGCAGATCAGCAGCACGCGCTATATCGCCAAGGCCGACAACCCGTTGATCACCGTGGCTGAGGCCAGCGACTTCAAGCACACCAGCACCTACGAAGAAACCCGCGCCTGGCTGCGCAAGCTGGCCGCCGCTTCGGGCGGCAAGGTGGCACTGAGTGAATTGCCCGAGAAGAGCGCCGAAGGCTACCCGATGATGCTGGCGGTGGTTTCGCTGTCTGCCGACAAGTCTCCGGAAGGCCTGAAGAAGAGCGGCAAACCGACGATTTTTGTCGAGGCCGAGATCCACCCCGGAGAGTCCAACGGCAAGGACGCCATGTTCATGCTGCTGCGCGACATGACCGCAGGCGACAAGCCCCTGGCCGCGTTGCTGGAGCGGGTCAATATCCTCTTCATCCCGACCTTGAACATCGACGGCGATGTGCGCCGCAGCGCTTACGGCCGGATTAACCAGAACGGTCCGGACATCGCCGGCTGGCGGGTCAACGGCCTGAACTACAACCTCAACCGCGACTTCACCAAGCTCGACAGCGCCGAGATCCGCAATGTCGCCTGGGTGTTCAACCACTACGAACTGAGCTTCTTCGCCGACACCCACTCCACCGACGGCGCCATGTACCCGTATGACAGTTCCTACTGTCATAACGGCAATGGCTGGTCGCCGGCCAGCAGCGCCTGGATGGACCAGGTCATGCGTGCACCGGTGTACCAGGCGCTGCAAGGCGAGGGGCATGTGGTGCATGAATGCATCAGCTTCAACGACAACCAGGACCCGACCCAGGGCTACTACCCATACCGCACTGACCTGGCGCGCTTTTCCAACCAGTACGGCGATATCCGCAACGTCCCCTCGATCCTCATCGAACAGCACGCCCTGCACCCGTACCGCACCCAGGTGCTGGGCAACTACGTGATGCTCAAGGCGATGTTCCAGGTCATAGGCGAGCAGGCCGACTCGCTACGCGCCGCCATCGACAAGGACCGCGTCCGGCTCGCCGCGCAGCAGGACGTCGTCCTCACCTGGAAACCCGGCAAGCCGGAAACCGTGCCCTTCACCGTGGGCGACTACCGCTACGAAACCTCGCCGATCACCGGGGCGAAGACCATCGTCTGGAGCAACCAGCCGAAAACCCTCGAAGTACCGGTGACCGGCAACACCGAGCCGGACCTGGTGGTCAAGCGGCCGAAGCAGTACATCGTCCCGGCGCAATGGCGCGAGGTGATCGCCCGCCTCAAGGCCCATGGCATTGCCATGCGTACCCTCGACAAACCGACGGCGGTGGCGGTGCAGCTGTACCGCATGGACAACGTCAAGGTGGCGGGCGGTTTCGAGCCGGACCGGACGCAAAGCAACGAAATCCCCGGCTACGAAGGGCATCTGCTGGTCAGCGGCACGGGCAAGCCGTTCCAGCGCTTGCAGACCTTCCCGGCAGGGTCGGTGGTGATCGACACCGATCAGCCGCTCGGCGTACTGGCGATCAACCTGCTGCACCCGGAAAGCCCGGACTCGTTCTGGTCCTGGGGCTTCTTCAACTCGACCCTGATCGCGGCCGAGGAGCCGGAGGAATATGTGATGGAGCCGATGGCGCGGAAGATGCTGGAGGAGGATGCGGGGTTGCGGGCGGAGTTCGACAGGAAGTTGAAGGACGATGCCGGGTTTGCGGCGGATCCGAAGGCGCGGTTGAACTGGTTTTATCAGCGGACGCCTTTTTATGATGTGAATGCGTTTGTTTATCCGGTGGGGGTTGTGGAGTGAGGGGGCGGGGGCGATTGATTCCTCGTCGTTTCACATGACCCCGGATGTTCATTACGCAGGACGGCGGCTGCATGTCGATCACCGTCCCGGCGCAGGCGACTGCCACTTGCTGGCGATCCATGGCGGTGGAGAGGGGCATCTTGGTGTCTTCTCCGGACTGCGCGATCAGCTCTGGCAGCACGGCATTGGTTCCACCGCCTTCGACTGCATCGGTCACGGCAGTACCGGTGGGGTCATGGCCGGCTCCTCGCTGCGCGATCGCGAAGAGCAGGCCCGTGCAGTGATCGAGGCGTCGCGCACGCCGACCGCGATCATCGGCGCGAGCATGGGCGCCTACAACGCGGTGCGTCTGGCCGAGCGTTTCGCCCCGCGTGGCCTGGTTCTGGTGGTGCCGGGCATCTATCACGCCGAGGTCTACGGGGTGCCGTTCGGTCCCGCATTCTCGCAACGGATCCGCCAGCCACGCAGTTGGGACGGCAGCGATGCCTGGGGCATGCTCGGGCGTTTCCGCGGGCGTCTGCTGGTGATCGCGGCCGGGGCGGACGAGGTGATTCCGCTGGAGATTCCCCAGCGCCTGTACGATTCGGCAGTCAATGCAGAATCGCGGGCGCTGCTGGTGGTGCCGGACGCGCCGCACAAGGGGTTGCTGGCGCGCATGCTGGATGATCCGCTGTGGCGCCCGCAGTTGCTCGAACACTTGCTGCATTGTCTCGCCACCGCCTAGGCAGTCGCGGGCAGGCTGCGGGTAGCGCGGGTGTAGATGCGCTTCGATGCCTTGCACGCCGGCGGATAACGCTGGAATAGCCGGACGACCCAGTCGGGGCGGGTCTTGCTGGCGTCGTTGAGCCAGTTGGCCAGCGAGTCCTGGGGGTATTTTTCGGCTTCCGCCAGTAGCGGCACCAGCAGCCCTTCGGCAATCTCCGGTTCGCTTTTGAGGCGGGCGATGTGTTCGCACCAGACTCCGCGCGGGCGCAGGATCTCGATGCAGAAGCGGCGCACCAGCGGGTCGCTGGAGGTACTGTGGCGTTGCAACAGGGCGAGGCTGTGGGGCAGGTCGCCCGCCAGTTGCGGGCGCAGGGCCAGCCAGGCCCATTCGCGTACGCCGAAGTGACTATCGGTGGCGAAGCGCAACTGGCTTTGCACGGCTGACTCGACGCCATCGTCGCGCAGCGTCCAGGCGTTGGCGAAGGCAGACCAGCCGCGTACGGTATCGGAAGCATGATTGAACAGCAGGTTGTGCTGTTGGTCCCGGGACTGCGGCGAAGCGGCCTCCAGCCATTGGCCCAATGCCTGGCCAATTGTTGCAACTTTTTTCGAGATACCCAGTGAATGACTGGCCTGGGCAGCCTCCACAAGGGCCTTGCCCAGTGTCCCGTCGAGCTGCGGGGCAATGCTCGCGGCCAATGTCCGCTGGTCTACGGCAAGGCATTCGGCGAGGTTGCGGGTTTGCATAATGCCTTGATCGATAAGTTCTTTTCGGTTCTCGCTCATTGTTCCTTCCTTGGCGGTGGATCGATCTGCAGGCGCCATGCAGCTCTGCCGCTGGGGCTCAATCCGACATTTTCATGCCCACGTTGACGCGATGAATAGCCGCGAACAGACAATAGTGTCATATTGAGATCAATCGTTTGCGGATGTTACCATTTCCTTACTATAAGTAGGGTAATGCCGGGCATTGGAAGCCCGGGCAAAAAGAGGTTTCCCGCCCTTGGGGAACCGCATGGATGCCCAGCGCGTGAACCCCCTCCGGAACACTCCTGTGCACCAGGGCCCGTGCCGTTCGCACGGGTTCCGCTCCCCGATGGCTGCGGCGTCAAGACAGAACACTGATCGGTCACCGTCACCTGCGGCCCGGCCAGGGCGAACTCACAGGTTGGAGAAAGGTATGTCACAGGCATTCACGCTGAAGAACCTCAGCGTTACCCGCAAACTGGGCCTCGGCTTCGGCCTGCTGTTGTCTTTAGCCTTGCTGCTGTCGTTACTCGGCGGCTTCGGCTTGCAGAACAGCAGTGCTTCGCTGAAGCGCATCAGCTTTATCAGCGGCCTGTTCGACGAGATCGTGTTTACCCGCGAGGCCAACTACAACCTGGCCCTGGGCGGCGATGCCCAGCACCAGGCCCTGCACCAGGAGCACCATGCCAAGCTCAAGGAAGGTTTCGATCAACTGGTGCTGGACGCCCGTGAAGGCCGCTGGCCGGCCCAGGACCTGGCCGCCGCGCAGAAGCTCCAGGCCGACCTCGAGCGTTACGGCAAAGCCCGCGAGCAGGCACGCTCGGCGGCCGAACTGAGCGCCGCCAACCAGTTGCTGTCGCAATTGCAGGATGGTGCCAATACCCTCTACTACGCCGAGGAAGAGCGTGCGGCGGAGCAGGTGAAGAGCACCCATATGCTGCTGGCGGTGATCAGCCTGGTGGCGATCCTGTGCGGCATAGTCGTCGCCTTGCTGATCAGTCGGCAGATCGTCTTTCCGCTGCGCCAGGCGGTACAGGCCGCGCAGCGTATCGCCGGCGGCGACCTGACCGTGGATATCAAGGTCGAGCGCAGCGATGAATTGGGCGTGCTGCTGCGCGCGCTGAACACCATGAATACCAGCCTGCGCGAGGTGATTTCGCAAATCGGTTGCGGCTCGCAGCAACTGGCTGCCTCGGCTTCGCAACTGGCTGCGATCACCAGCAGCACCCGCGAAGGCATCGACAGCCAGCGCAACGAAACCGATATGGTCGCCACGGCGATGAACGAGATCGCTGCCACGGTGCAGGAAGTGGCGCGCAACTCCGAGGAGGCCGCCAGCGCCGCCAAGGGCGCCGACCATGAGGTGACCAGCGTGTTGGCCCTGTCCCAGCAGGCGATCCGCCAGATCGAGGCGATGGCCAATGGCGTGGGTATCTCCGCCGAGTCGCTGGGCCGCCTGCAACAGGAATGCGGTCGTATCGGCGCGATCCTCGATGTGATCAAGGCGGTGGCCGAGCAGACCAACCTGCTGGCCCTCAACGCCGCCATCGAGGCCGCCCGTGCCGGTGAGGCGGGGCGCGGCTTCGCCGTGGTCGCCGACGAGGTGCGCAACCTGGCCCAGCGCACCCAGGCCTCGTCCAGCGAGATCGAGCAACTGATCATCAAGCTGCAGCACATCGCCAACGAAAGCACCGGCATGATGCAGACCAACCTGGAGCAGACCAATGCCTCGGTGACCGGCGTGCGCGATACCGGCACGGCGCTGGAGCACATCACCCGCCAGGTTTCGAATATCCAGCAGATGAGCGAACTGATTGCCACCGCCGCGGAAGAGCAAGCGGCGGTGACCGAGGAAATCAACCAGAGCGTGACCCGGGTCCGCGAGACCGCCGAGGAATCGGCCACGGCCAGCGCCGAGATCTCTGCGGCCAGTACCGAACTGAGCCACCTGAGCACTCAGTTGCATGTGATGGTGGGGCACTTCCGCTTCTGATCTGATCCGTATTTTTCTGTGCTTTCTGAATCTGTTATGCAAACAGCCGTTTGCCGAGAATAGGCCCCATGCAGACGGCTCCAGGGCGGAGCGGGCGCTTCGGGTCCGGGTTGTCTGGGCGGCTGATCACCGTTTCGGTGAGGCCGCGATTCTCGGCAAGCGGAGGCAGTGATGGGCAAGATGGCGATTTTTCTGTTCGGGTTTCTGGCACTGGCAATCGTGATTGGGGCGTTGGGGACTATTTCGCCGGTTTGAGTGATGGGCTCGCCGCGGCATTGGCGCGTTTCAACAAGCGAAGGGCATGGGTATCTACACATCTTCCGGCTTATCAAAACACTTGTGCGACGCGGTCCAGGTAGGAGCTGCTTTAGCTGCGATGGACCGCGCTAGCGGTC
>NZ_JBMDIJ010000056.1:0-41750 GCF_057808595.1 Pseudomonas sp. FG98
GGTGGCTTCACTGCCGTCATCGCGGCGGTCCGGCGTCCCGGTGAACCCGCTCCCACAGGGGGGGGTGTAGAGTCAACTCAGGCAGGGACGCCGCTGTGGAAGCGGAATTCTTCATCCGGGGAAAGGATCAGCTCGACCTCGACCTCACGCACCTTGTCCACGGTGCGCTGGATATCCTCGGCATCGCCGTATTGCAGGGCCAACTTCAGATACCCCTGATAGTGCCGCGCCTCGCTCTTGAGCAGGCCGTAGTAGAACTTGCCGAGTTCTTCGTCGAGATGCGGCACCAGTGCGGCGAACCGCTCGCAACTGCGCGCTTCGATAAAGGCGCCGATCACCAGGGTGTCGACCAGCTTGGCCGGCTCGTGGGCCCGGGCCACACGGCGCAGGCCCGAGGCGTAGCGGCCGGCGGACACGGGACGCAGGGGGATCTTGCGGCGCTTCATCAGGCGCAGCACCTGTTCGTGATGGACCAGCTCCTCGCGGGCCAGGCGCGACATCATGTTGATCAGGTCGATATGGGCGTTGTACTTGGCGATCAGGCTGAGGGCGGTGCTCGCCGCCTTGAATTCGCAGTTCTTATGGTCGATCAGCATCGTTTCCTGGTCGGCCAGCGCCGCTTGCACCCAGGCGTCGGGGGTGCGGCAACCGAGGAAGGCGTCGATTTCGGGAATGGGTTCCATGATTCACAAACGGCATGAGGGCGACAGGGCCGGCGATTATACCGGCGCGGCCGGCGCGCACCAGTGACTATGCTTTGATATGCATCAAGCTCCGTCGCGGCGGGCGCCGACTATAGTCAGGCATCGGTCGTCATTTCCCAAGGGAGTCCAGACTCATGCAAGCCGTCCGCAGCATCCTCGTGGTCCTCGATCCCGAACACGCCCACAGCCGCGCCCTGACCCGGGCCAAGCTCATCGCCACGGCCACCGGCGCGCGCCTGCACCTGCTGATGTGCGATCGCAAGCACGACCACAGCGCCCTGCTCAGCCTGCTCAGCAGCCAGTTGCACGACGATGGCTACGACAACGTCACCTTCGAGCAGGCCTGGCACGACACCCTGCACGAATCGATCATCGATGTGCAGCAGGCCGAGGGCTGCGAGCTGGTGATCAAGGAGCATCGCCCGGACAACCCGCTGAAAAAGGCCCTGCTCACTCCCTCGGACTGGAAGCTGCTGCGCCTGTGCCCGGCGGCGGTGCTGATGGTCAAGACCGAACGGCCATGGACCGGCGGGGTGATCCTGGCGGCGGTCGACGTCGGCAACCGCGACCAGGACCACCGTGTGCTGCACGGCGACATCATCGACCACGGCTACGCCATCGCCGGGCTGGCCAAGGGCGACCTGCACGTGATCGCCGCCCATCCGTCGCCGATGCTCTCGGCGGCGGATCCGGTGTACCAGCTCAAGGAAACCATCGAACAGCGTTATCGCGAGGAATGCGCGGCGTTCCAGGCCGAATTCGACATCAGCGACGAGCGCCTGCATGTCGCCGAAGGGCCGGCGGATGTGCTGATTCCCTACACCGCCAGCAAGCTGGACGCCGTGGTCACGGTCATCGGCACCGTGGCCCGCACCGGGATTACAGGGGCACTGATCGGAAATACCGCGGAAGTGGTGCTGGACTCGCTGGAAAGCGACGTGCTGGTACTGAAGACCGCAGAGGTCGCGGCGCACCTGAACGAACTGGCGCAGGGCTGAGCTTAATGTCGCTGGCCGGCGCCGCGTCCGGCCAGCAACCGCTCAAGGACGTCGGGCAGCGATCGCCATCGCCGCCTGGGCGATGCTGTCGGCATTCCTGGCTGCAACCCGGGCTCGCAGCAATGGCCGGCTTTCGAATTCGTGGCGCGCCTGCCTGACGACCATGAAGTCACGCTTGAGCGGCGTGGAGTACTTCATGACGGTTTCATCCACATGCTCCACAACCAGGTTGTCTAGCGTAGCGATTTCGTTGAACAGGGACTGGGGATCCTCGAGATCCTCGGGCGCCATGTCCCCTTTATTGACCATCCTGTCCGAATCCCTTCGTGCATTGCCTTCCAGCAGATAGAAGAAATCCCGCGTACCCGGCCCTGGCACCGGAACCTTCGATACCCGGCTCAGGTGGGAAAGCTCGTGGATGACTGTCGCCGTTCGCTCGACAGCCGAGGTACTGCTATCGAAGAAGCCCGAATCGATCCTCAATACGCCATCGAAGTCATCGCTGTCGACCAGCGCATATTGGTCGGGCTCGGGAGAGAGCACCCTGTGGAACTTGTCGTAGCCCGGATAAGGCGAGCTGTAGGTGGTCAGGAATTGCGCAACCTTGCCCCAGGTTTCCACCACCTGCCGGGCTTGCATCGGATACGCCGGGCCGAACCAGGTGCGCATCTCCTCATCGGGCAAAGGATCGGGATGGAGTACCTTGGCCATGATGCCCCGGGCGTCTTGCAGGGCATCGATCACCTGGCGCCGCTCCAGCGAGGGGAACTGGTGCAAGCCCCTTGCCATGGTGATGAAGGGTGGCGTGGACGGCCTGCTGCCACCGGCCTGCGGCGAACGTCGCATCAATCCCTGGGCATCGAAGAAGCTCACCGGGTCGTTGCCGACCATCGCATAGGGATTGAGCCCGTCCCGCGTTCCCGCCGGGTCCGCGCTCAACCAGCGAGCGACCCAAGGCTGATAGTAGCGATAGCCGAAATAGCACAGGCCGCTGGCATCGTGCTCCTTGCCCGAGTAGCGCAGGGTCTTGTAGTCCGCCTCCAGCGCATTGCGTGCGGTCCAGATCGCAGTACCGCCGAAGGGATAGAACTCTTCGTTGCTGATCAGCGCACCGTTGCCGTCGATTTCCAGGCCGCAACTGCCGGTGAGGGTGGTGTAGCTGTAGCGCAACTGATCGTTGTCGATGCCATCCGGCTTGCCGCTTTGCCAATGCAACAGGCGGACCCGCACCCGGCCGCTGTCGGGCACCTGAATGACCTGCAGCGCCTCGAGCGCTTCGTCGCCATGGCCCATGCTCCTCAGCTCCAGATTCGGCAGATAGACCACCCGTCGGGTCGGCGCCCCACTGCTGCGGGTGACTTTCAGCACGCGCTGGCTGGCCGCGTCATAGCGATAGTGCTCCTGATCGACGTCACGGGTGGCCAACACCACGCTGCGCAGCTCGGCACGCGGCGTCCAGCGCAACGCCTGGCCGGGGTTCAGCTGGCGCTGAGCGCCGGCAGCGGTGAACAGCGCATCCACCTGCTGCGGACTGTCGCCCAGGCTGGCGAGCACGGCGCGATTGCTGCAGGCGCTGACGGTAATCTCGGTGGTGTGGCTGCTGGCCGCAACGGGCGCACTGTGGCGAATCTGCCTGAGATTGCCGCCATGGTCATAGCGGTAGCCCTGGGCGTAGCGGGTGTAGGTGGCATCATCCAGGGCGACCGCTACCGGCATCAGGCGACCGCCCTGCCAATGGGCGCTGGCCATTTCCCGACCCGTGGCCTCGACCAGCCGATAGAGACTGTCATGTCGATAGGTGCTGCGCGCCGAGACCCGCTGGTTGCGCCAGTAGGTCGGGCCTGCGGCTTCATTGGCGATGCCCGTGACATGGCCGACGGGGTCGTACTCGTAGCGCAAGTCCTGGAGCAGCGCCGCGCCCAGCGGATGCCCGGCGGGACGCTCGACACGGATCGCAGCCAGGCGCAGGGTCTGCGCCTCGTAGCGACAGCTGACCTCTACTCCGTTGCCATGCACTTGGCGCAGCAGGTTGCCGGCGGCGTCATAGTCCAGTGCGGCAACCATTTGCACGTCTTCGCCGCTTGGCAGCACTAGCCAGCGGCTGCGCAACTGCCCGGCCAGGTCATAGGCAATACGTTGGCGGTGGCCGGCGGCATCCGTGGTGGTCAGCACTGCGCCGGTGGCATCGCTGCGGGTCAGGCTGGTGTGGACGTCTCCAAGCGGCAACGTTGCCTGCTGCCAGTCGGCTTCATGCTCGGCGTCATCGGCGCCGTCCAGCAGGAACCGGCTAAGCGAAAGCGCTACACCGGTCAGCGTCATCTGGTCGATGACCACTACCCCGGCCGGGTCGAAGTGCTGTACGCAGAGGCCGGCGAGATTCAATGCCTGTTCGGCGGGGGTCGCCGCAGCGTAAACGAAGCGTTCGGTAATCCTTGCCGGCTGCCCGGCAAGCTGCTCGCTGAGGGTCAGCACACGTCCACGCAGTGTCGGGCTTTCGTAACTCCAGAGCCGGGTGACGGCCTCGGCAGGATCCTCGCCGCCGCCGTCGAGCTGGCGGATATGGTCGACCTGCAGACCGGGACGACGAGCAGCATCGTGCAGGGTCACGCTAAGGCCGGCATCCAGACTACGGGTACACAGCGCCTGGCCGGCCAGGTCGGTGTGCCAGGCGACGTTCCATAGACCCTGCTCGTACAGGCGCGGATCGGCA
Organism: Pseudomonas sp. FG98; assembly: GCF_057808595.1. NCBI lineage: Bacteria > Pseudomonadati > Pseudomonadota > Gammaproteobacteria > Pseudomonadales > Pseudomonadaceae > Pseudomonas > Pseudomonas sp. FG98. The sequence goes on from NZ_JBMDIJ010000056.1 coordinate 4,413, forward strand.
CTGCGCAGCGGGAATCCACGGGCGTCATGCTGATGGCGGCTGATCAGGCAGGTTACAGGCACTACGTCCAGCTCGCGCAGATAGGCGATATCGCGAATCACCAGGCCGCGTGCATCGAATGCCCGGAGCGTCGGGGTATGCCGGTGTACGGCGGGGGCAGCAGTGTTCATCGTTCAGTCTCCCTGACGTTGAAACGACTGCTGATCAGTTTCACGAATACCCGAGTGGTTCCTTGAGCATACAAGCCTCTGGAACAAAAGCCGGAGCAACTGACGAACTACCTGGCGCCCAGGGCATCCTTGAGGAACCCCGGGGCGATGTAGCGCTGGTAGTGGGCTTCGGAAAGCAGGAAGAACTCGGTATCGATGGCGTCGCGCAGTTCCGGCAGTTCCCAGTCGCGGAACTCGGGGAGCAGGACCAGGCCGTAGGCCTCCAGCTCGCGGATCACCCGGGCGCCGCGGGCGATCAGTTGGTAGGCCCAGCAATATTCCGACTGGTGGGCCACGTAGCGGATCTTGCGCTGCTCCAGTTGCTGGCGCAGGCGCTCGATGTCGAACACCTCCAGCTTGGCGGTCATCACCTGCACCAGCAGTTGCTCCAGGCGCAGCCAGACGGCGCGTTTCTCGTCGTCGTTATAGCCGTTCCAGTGGATCACTTCGTGGTGGAAGCGCTTGCAGCCACGGCACACCGTATCCCCGTAAACCGTGGAGCAGAGGCCGACGCAAGGCGTCTTGATGGACTGATTGGACATGGGCGAATCGACAGCATGGCAGTGAAACAGGCGGCCATGTTAGCCCTTTGTCTAACGGGGGTCACTCGCTAAAGTCTTCGTCGTCGCCTTACCTTTATTTGGAAATTGCCGTAGAATCACACCGCCTTTTTAGGCACCAATGTCCGTTAGAAGCTGTTTTCAAAGCGTCACGAGCACAGTTCATCCGGTAGAACGGCGTTGGTTCGGGAGATTCAGCCCTGAATGTCCCGCACCAGCCCTCATCAGCCTCCGTTCTACAGGCGTAAAACTTTGAAAGCAGCTTCTGTAAGGATTTCCTGCAACTCTGGCTACGCGGCTCAAAAAGCCGTATTTGCGCATGAGTGCGGATTTTCTGGATGAGCGTCCCGGACACCCATTTGGGACCACTGATGAGGGTAATAACTGTGCTTGAAGCCTACCGCAAACATATCGAAGAGCGCGCAGCACTGGGTATCGTTCCCCAGCCGCTCAACGCCGAACAAACTGCAGGCCTGGTCGAGCTGCTGAAAAACCCGCCGGCCGGCGAAGAAGCCTTCCTCGTTGAACTGATCACCGACCGCGTTCCCCCGGGAGTCGACGAAGCCGCCTACGTCAAGGCCGCTTTCCTCTCCGCCATCGTCAAGGGCGACGCCACTTCCCCACTTATCGACCGCAAGCGTGCCACCGAGCTGCTGGGCACCATGCAGGGCGGCTACAACATCGCCACCCTGGTCGAGCTGCTGGATGACGCCGAGCTGGGCGCCGTCGCGGCCGAGCAACTGAAGCACACCCTGCTGATGTTCGATGCCTTCCACGACGTGGCCGAAAAAGCCAAGGCCGGCAACGTTCACGCCAAGGCCGTGCTGGAATCCTGGGCTGCCGGCGAGTGGTTCACCTCGCGTCCGGCCATCGCCGAGAAGTACACCCTGACCGTGTTCAAGGTGCCTGGCGAAACCAACACCGACGACCTGTCCCCTGCCCCGGACGCCTGGTCGCGCCCTGACATCCCGCTGCACGCCCTGGCCATGCTGAAAATGGCCCGTGACGGCATCGAGCCTTCGCAACCTGGTTCGGTCGGCCCGCTGGCACAGATCGAAGCGGTCAAGGCCAAGGGCTTCCCGGTCGCCTACGTCGGTGACGTGGTCGGTACCGGTTCTTCCCGTAAATCCGCTACCAACTCCGTGCTGTGGTTCTTCGGCGACGACATCCCGTACGTGCCGAACAAGCGCGCCGGTGGTTTCTGCTTCGGCACCAAGATCGCCCCGATCTTCTACAACACCATGGAAGACGCCGGCGCCCTGCCGATCGAATTCGACTGCACCAACCTGGCCATGGGCGACGTCATCGACGTTTACCCGTTCAAGGGTGAAGTCCGCCGTCACGGCAGCGACGAGCTGGTCACCAACTTCGAGCTGAAAACCGAAGTCCTGCTGGATGAAGTCCGCGCTGGCGGCCGTATCCCGCTGATCGTTGGCCGTGGCCTGACCGAAAAAGCCCGTGCCGAACTGGGCCAGGGCGCTTCCGACCTGTTCAAGAAGCCAGAGCAGCCTGCCGACACCGGCAAGGGCTACACCCTGGCGCAGAAGATGGTCGGCAAGGCCTGCGGCGTAGCCGGCGTTCGCCCGGGCACCTACTGCGAGCCGAAGATGACCACCGTCGGCTCCCAGGACACCACTGGCCCGATGACCCGCGACGAGCTGAAAGACCTGGCCTGCCTGGGCTTCTCCGCCGACCTGGTCATGCAGTCGTTCTGCCACACCGCGGCCTATCCGAAGCCGATCGACGTCACCACCCACCACACCCTGCCAGACTTCATCCGCACCCGTGGCGGCGTGTCCCTGCGTCCTGGCGACGGCATCATCCACAGCTGGCTGAACCGCATGCTGATGCCTGACACCGTCGGCACCGGTGGCGACTCGCACACCCGCTTCCCGATCGGCATCTCGTTCCCGGCCGGTTCCGGCCTGGTCGCCTTCGCCGCAGCCACCGGCGTCATGCCGCTGGACATGCCTGAATCGATCCTGGTTCGCTTCAAGGGCAAGCTGCAGCCTGGCATCACCCTGCGCGACCTGGTTCACGCGATCCCTTACTACGCGATCCAGAAAGGCCTGCTGACCGTCGAGAAGAAAGGCAAGAAAAACGCCTTCTCCGGCCGCATCCTGGAGATCGAAGGCCTGAACGACCTGACCGTCGAGCAAGCGTTCGAACTGTCCGACGCCTCGGCCGAGCGTTCCGCTGCCGGTTGCACCATCAAGCTGCCAGAGAAAGCTATCGCCGAGTACCTGCAGTCCAACATCACCCTGCTGCGCTGGATGATCGGCGAAGGCTACGGCGACCCACGCACCCTGGAGCGCCGCGCGCAAGCCATGGAAGCCTGGCTGGCCAACCCTGAGCTGCTGTCTGCCGACGCCGATGCCGAATACGCCGAGATCATCGAGATCGACCTGGCCGACGTCAAGGAGCCTGTGCTCTGCGCGCCGAACGACCCGGACGATGCCCGCCTGCTGTCGACCGTACAGGGCGAGAAGATCGACGAAGTGTTCATCGGTTCGTGCATGACCAACATCGGTCACTTCCGCGCTGCCGGCAAGCTGCTGGACAAGGTCAAGGGTGGCATTCCAACCCGTCTGTGGCTGGCTCCACCAACCAAGATGGACGCCCACCAGCTGACCGAAGAAGGCTACTACGGCATCTACGGCAAGGCTGGCGCACGCATGGAAATGCCAGGCTGCTCGCTGTGCATGGGTAACCAGGCACGTGTGCAGACCGGTTCGACCGTGGTCTCCACTTCGACCCGTAACTTCCCGAACCGCCTGGGCGACGCGACCAACGTGTACCTGGCTTCGGCCGAACTGGCCGCAGTCGCTTCGATCATCGGCAAGCTGCCGACCGTCGAGGAGTACATGGAGTACGCGAAGAACATCGACAGCATGGCTGCCGACGTTTACCGCTACCTGAGCTTCGACCAGATCGCCGAGTTCCGCGAAGCCGCTGCGAACGCCAAGATCCCGGCTGTTCAGGTCTAAGCTGGACCCTGCGTTGAAAGAGCCCCGCTGAAAAGCGGGGCTTTTTTTATGCCTGGGGGTTTTGCAGTGCTCTTCCGGGCCTCATCGCTGGCAAGCCAGCTCCCACAAGGATTGCATGTACTGCCGAACCTGTGGGAGCTGGCTTGCCAGCGATGAGGCCCGAGAGGACAACAAAAAAGCGGTGCCCGCCTCACGACGAACACCGCTTCTCCCGCAGAAGAAAGTGCCTTAGAACGAATCCCCCGGCACCCTCACCCACCCTTCCATCAACACCCGCGCACTGCGGCTCATGATCGCCTTGGTCACGCTCCACTGCCCGCTCACCTGCTGCGCCTGCGCGCCCACCCGCAGGGTCCCGGACGGATGGCCGAAACGCACCGCCTCACGCTCGCCACCACCGGCCGCCAAGTTCACCAACGTGCCCGGAATCGCCGCCGCCGTGCCGATAGCCACCGCCGCCGTACCCATCATGGCGTGGTGCAGCTTGCCCATGGACAGCGCCCGCACCAGCAGGTCGATATCCGCAGCCTTGACCTGCTTGCCACTGGACGACAGGTAATCCGCCGGCGGCGCGACAAAGGCCACCTTCGGCGTGTGCTGGCGCCCCGCCGCTTCGTCGACATGCTTGATCAGCCCCATGCGCACCGCGCCGTGGGCACGGATGGTCTCGAACCGGGCCAGGGCCTCGGCATCGCCGTTGATCGCGTCCTGCAACTCGGTGCCGGTGTAACCGATGGCCTCGGCATTGACGAAGATGGTCGGGATCCCGGCGTTGATCAGGGTGACCTCGAAGCTGCCGACACCCGGCACCTCCAGTTGGTCCACCAGGTTGCCGGTGGGGAACATCGCCCCGCCGTCGCCATCCTCGTCCGCCGCCGGATCGAGGAACTCCAGCTGCACTTCGGCTGCCGGGAAGGTCACACCGTCCAGCTCGAAGTCGCCGGTTTCCTGGACCTCGCCATTGGTGATCGGCACATGGGCGATGATGGTCTTGCCGATATTGGCCTGCCAGATACGCACGGTGGCGATGCCGCTGGCCGGGATGCGGCTGGCGTCGACCAGGCCGGCGCTGATGGCGAAGGAGCCCACCGCCGCCGAAAGGTTGCCGCAGTTGCCGCTCCAGTCGACGAAGGCCTTGTCGATGGAGACCTGGCCGAACAGGTAATCGACGTCGTGATCGGGCTTGATGCTGCGCGACAGGATCACTGTCTTGCTGGTGCTGGAGGTGGCGCCGCCCATGCCGTCGATCTGCTTGCCGTAGGGATCGGGACTGCCGATCACCCGCAGCAGCAGGGCATCGCGGGCCGCGCCGGGGAGCTGGGCGGCTTCGGGCAGGTCCTGGAGATTGAAGAACACACCCTTGCTGGTGCCGCCACGGATGTAGGTGGCGGGGATTTTTATCTGGGGTACATGCGCCATGGATTTGTCCTGTCAGTTCAATTGGTGAAACCCCAATCGCTGGCAACGCCAGCTCCCACAGGTATCGCATGCACCGCGAACCTTGTGGGAGCTGGCGTTGCCAGCGATGAGGCCCGGACAGCCGACATCACTGCCCGGGCCTTGCCATCAAGCCGCGCCTTCGAGGAAGTCCTGGGCAAAGCGCTGCAACACGCCACCAGCCTCGTAGATAGACACTTCCTCGGCGGTATCCAGGCGGCAGGTCACCGGCACTTCGACGCGCTCGCCGTTCTTGCGGGTGATGACCAGGGTCAGGGTCGCCCGCGGCGTGCGCTGGCCGACCACGTCGTACAGTTCGCTGCCGTCCAGTTCCAGGGTCTTGCGGTCGGTGCCCGGCTTGAACTCCAGCGGCAGCACGCCCATGCCCACCAGGTTGGTGCGGTGGATACGCTCGAAGCCTTCGGCAACGATGGCCTCGACACCCGCCAGGCGCACGCCCTTGGCCGCCCAGTCACGGGACGAGCCCTGGCCATAGTCGGCACCGGCGACGATGATCAGCGGCTGCTTGCGCTCCATGTAGGTTTCGATCGCCTCCCACATGCGCGTGACCTGGCCTTCCGGCTCGATCCGCGCCAGCGAACCCTGCTTGACCTTGCCGCCTTCCTGGACCATTTCGTTGAACAGTTTCGGGTTGGCGAAGGTGGCGCGCTGGGCGGTCAGGTGATCGCCGCGGTGGGTGGCGTAGGAGTTGAAGTCCTCTTCCGGCAGGCCCATTTTCGCCAGGTACTCGCCGGCCGCGCTGTCCATCATGATGGCGTTGGACGGCGACAGGTGGTCGGTGGTGATGTTGTCCGGCAGCACCGCCAGCGGGCGCATGCCCTTGAGCGTGCGTTCGCCGGCCAGGGCGCCTTCCCAGTACGGCGGACGGCGGATATAGGTGCTCATCGGCCGCCATTCGTACAGCGGCGCGACCTTCGGCCCCTTGTCCTCTTCGATGGCGAACATCGGGATATACACCTGGCGGAACTGCTCCGGCTTCACCGAGGCGCGGACCACCGCGTCGATTTCCTCGTCGCTCGGCCAGATGTCCTTGAGGCGGATTTCCTTGCCGTCGACCACGCCCAGCACATCCTTCTCGATATCGAAGCGGATGGTCCCGGCGATGGCATAGGCCACCACCAGCGGCGGCGAAGCGAGGAAGGCCTGCTTGGCATACGGGTGGATACGCCCGTCGAAGTTGCGGTTGCCGGAGAGCACGGCGGTGGCGTACAGGTCGCGATCGATGATCTCCTGCTGGATCACCGGATCCAGCGCGCCGGACATGCCGTTGCAGGTGGTGCAGGCGAAGGCCACCACGCCGAAGCCCAGCTGCTCCAGATCGTCGGTCAGTCCGGCTTCGTCGAGGTACAGGGCCACGGTCTTCGAACCCGGCGCCAGCGATGACTTGACCCACGGCTTGCGGGTCAGGCCCAGCTTGTTGGCATTGCGCGCCAGCAGGCCGGCAGCGATGACGTTGCGCGGATTGCTGGTGTTGGTGCAACTGGTGATGGCGGCGATGATCACCGCACCGTCCGGCATCTGCCCCGGGACTTCCTCCCAGGCGCCGGCGATACCCTTGGCCGCAAGATCACTGGTGGCGACGCGGGCATGGGGGTTGGACGGGCCGGCCATGTTGCGCACCACGCTGGACAGGTCGAAGCGCAGTACCCGCTCGTACTCGGCGTTGACCAGGCTGTCGGCCCACAGGCCGGCCTCCCTGGCATAGGTTTCCACCAGCTTGACCTGCTGCTCGTCGCGGCCGGTCAGGCGCAGGTAGTCGATGGTCTGCTGGTCGATGGCGAACATCGCCGCCGTGGCACCGTATTCCGGGGCCATGTTGGAAATGGTGGCGCGGTCACCGAGGGTCAGGGCCCGGGCGCCCTCGCCATGGAACTCCAGGTAGGCGCCGACCACTTTCTGCTTGCGCAGGAATTCGGTCAGGGCCAGCACCACGTCGGTGGCGGTGATGCCTGGCTGCGGCTTGCCGGACAGCTCGACGCCGACGATTTCCGGCAGGCGCATCCACGAGGCGCGACCGAGCATCACGTTCTCGGCTTCCAGACCACCGACACCGATGGCAATCACGCCCAGGGCATCGACGTGCGGGGTGTGACTGTCGGTGCCGACGCAGGTATCGGGATAGGCCACGCCGCGTTCGGCATGGATCACCGGGGACATCTTCTCCAGGTTGATCTGGTGCATGATGCCGTTGCCCGGCTGGATCACATCGACGTTCTTGAACGCCTTCTTGGTCCAGTTGATGAAGTGGAAACGGTCTTCGTTGCGGCGGTCTTCGATGGCGCGGTTCTTCTCGAACGCCTGCGGGTCGAAGCCGCCACATTCCACGGCCAGGGAGTGGTCGACGATCAACTGGACCGGCACCACCGGGTTGACCTGGGCCGGGTCACCGCCCTTGTCGGCAATGGCGTCACGCAGGCCGGCGAGATCGACCAGGGCGGTCTGGCCGAGAATGTCGTGGCAGACGACACGGGCCGGGAACCAGGGGAAGTCGAGGTCGCGCTTGCGCTCGATCAGCTGGCCGAGCGAGGCGTTCAAGGTTGCCGGATCACAGCGGCGCACCAGGTTCTCGGCGAGCACGCGGGAGGTGTAGGGCAGGCGGTCGTAGGCACCCGGCGCGATCGCATCGACCGCCGCACGGGCATCGAAATAGTCCAGGGCGGTACCTGGCAGGGACTTGCGGAATTCGGTGTTCATTTCAGGTCGGCTCGGTCACGGGTTCGGTTTTGTGTCGATCATTATTCTCAAGAGCCCCACCGCCCCCTGTGGGAGCTGGCTTGCCAGCGATGAGGTCGGCAGGAACAGCTTCATTGCCGGGTCTGGCCTATCGCTGGCAAGCCAGCTCCCACAGGATCAAGCGGTGTGCTCAAGGTCTATATCAACGCTTCTCGATCGGCACGTAGGCGCGCTGCTCGACGCCGGTGTACTCGGCGCTCGGACGGATGATGCGGTTGTTGGCGCGCTGCTCGAACACGTGCGCCGCCCAGCCGGTCAGGCGCGAGCAGACGAAGATCGGGGTGAACAGCTTGGTCGGGATACCCATGAAGTGGTACGCCGAGGCATGGTAGAAGTCGGCATTCGGGAACAGCTTCTTCTGCTCCCACATGGTCTTGTCGATGGCTTCGGAGACCGGATACAGGACCTTGTCGCCCACTTCGTCGGCAAGTTTCTTCGACCAGCCCTTGATCACCTCGTTGCGCGGGTCGGACTCTTTGTAGATGGCATGGCCGAAGCCCATGATCTTGTCCTTGCGCTCGAGCATCTTGAGCAGTTCGGCCACCGCTTCCTGCGGGCTCTGGAAGCGTTCGATCAGTTCCATCGCCGCTTCGTTGGCACCACCATGCAGCGGGCCGCGCAGCGAGCCGATGGCCGCGGTGACGCAGGAGTACAGGTCGGACAGGGTCGAAGCACAGACCCGCGCAGTGAAGGTCGAAGCGTTGAACTCGTGCTCGGCGTAGAGGATCAGCGAGACGTTCATCACCTTGACGTGCAGCTCGCTCGGCTTCTTCCCGTGCAGCAGGTGCAGGAAGTGGCCGCCGATGGTGTCTTCGTCGCTGGTGCAGTCGATGCGCACGCCGTGGTGGCTGAAGCGGTACCAGTAGCACATCACTGCCGGGAACAGGGCGAGCAGGCGATCGGTCTTGTCGCGCTGCTGGTCGAAGTTCAGTTCCTGCTCCAGGGTGCCGAGCACCGAGCAGCCGGTGCGCATGACGTCCATCGGGTGGGCGTTGGCCGGGATGCGTTCGAGCACTTCCTTCAGCGCTTGCGGCAGGTCGCGCAGGGTTTTCAGGCGGGCCTGGTATTCGGCCAGTTGCGCCTTGTTCGGCAGCTCGCCGTAGAGCAGCAGGTAGGCGACTTCCTCGAACAGGGCGTTGGCGGCGAGGTCACGCACGTCGTAGCCGCGGTAGGTCAGCCCGGCACCGGCCTGACCGACTGTCGACAGTGCGGTCTGCCCGGCCACCTGGCCACGCAGGCCGGCTCCGCTGAGTACTTTTGCTTCGGCCATGGGATATCTCCTTTCTTGAACTTGTTATGGAAGCTATTGGCTAATCAGGGGCCTTTGGCTCAGGCCTTTTTCTGCGCGAACAGGGCGTCGAGGCTTTGCTCGAAGGCGTGGTAATTGATGGCGTCGTACAGCTCCATGCGGGTCTGCATGGTGTCGATCACGTTCTTCTGCGTGCCGTCGCGGCGCAGGGCGGCGTAGACGTTCTCGGCGGCCTTGTTCATGGCGCGGAAGGCCGACAGCGGGTACAGCGCCAGGGATACGTCGGCGGAGGCCAGCTCCTCGGTGGTGTACAGCGGCGTGGCGCCGAATTCGGTGATGTTGGCCAGGATCGGCGCGCGCACGCGCTCGGCGAAGGTCTTGTACATCGACAGTTCGGTGATGGCCTCGGGGAAGATCATGTCGGCGCCGGCTTCGATGCAGGCGGCGGCGCGGTCCAGGGCGGCTTCCAGGCCTTCGACGGCGAGGGCGTCGGTACGCGCCATGATCACGAAGCTGTCATCGGTACGGGCATCGACGGCGGCCTTGATGCGGTCGACCATCTCCTGTTGCGAGACGATTTCCTTGTTCGGACGGTGGCCGCAGCGCTTGGCGCCGACCTGGTCCTCGATATGGATGGCGGCGGCGCCGAACTTGATCATCGACTTGACGGTACGGGCGACGTTGAACGCCGAGGCGCCGAAACCGGTGTCGACATCCACCAGCAGCGGCAGGTCGCAGACGTCGGTGATGCGGCGCACATCGGTGAGCACGTCGTCCAGGCCGGTGATGCCCAGGTCTGGCAGGCCCAGGGAGCCAGCGGCGACACCGCCACCGGAGAGGTAGATGGCCTTGAACCCGGCGCGCTTGGCCAGCAGGGCGTGGTTGGCATTGATGGTACCGACCACCTGCAGCGGGTGCTCGGCGGCTACCGCGTCGCGAAAGCGCTGGCCGGGACTGCTTTTCTGACTCATGACTCACCTCGTGGGCTAGTGGCGTCCAGGTAGTGACGCTCGATGTTGCGTTTGGATGCGCCGATATGCCGGCGCATCAGGAGTTCCGCCAGTTCGCCGTCACGGTCGGCGATGGCATCGAGAATCCGGTGGTGTTCGGCAAAGGCCTGGCGCGGCCGGTTGGGCGTGGCCGAGAACTGGATGCGGTACATGCGCACCAGCTGGTAAAGGTCGTCGCAGAGCATCTTGACCAGGGTCTTGTTGCCGCTGCCCTGGAGGATCCGGTAGTGGAAGTCGTAGTCGCCTTCCTGCTGGTAGTAGCCAACCCCGGCCTGGAACGCGGCGTCGCGTTCGTGGGTATCCAGCACCCGCCGCAGCTCGTCGATCTCGGCTACGCTCATACGCTCGGCGGCCAGGCGGCAGGCCATGCCTTCGAGGGATTCGCGGATTTCGTAGAGTTCGATCAGCTCGGCGTGGGACAGCGACACCACCCGCGCGCCGACATGGGGCACGCGCACCAGCAGGCGCTGGCCCTCCAGGCGGTGGATGGCCTCGCGCAGCGGGCCGCGGCTGATGCCGTAGGTGCGTGCCAGTTCTGGCTCGGAGATCTTGCTGCCCGGGGCGATCTCGCCCTTGACGATGGCCGCCTGGATGCGTCGGAAGACGTTCTCGGACAGGGTTTCCGACTCGTCTGCAACGACTCCGGGGGCTTGGGCTGTGTCCAGCATGATTGTCGACACCTTTGAAAATCAATGCGGCAAAACTAGCCAAATTGACCCTCGCAGTCAAAGACAAAATCAATATTGTCGACAATCGTCTAAGAACGAACTTCACCGCCGCCGGCGTTGTCTCATTGCCGCTGCTGGCGTACCACCATCAGCGTGATAGAATGCCGCCGCCCCGTTTTTTGTGGCATGGATAGTGTGTCTGTCATCTTCTTGTGCCAGACGAACGAGGAGCTTGCGCAGAGTTTGCCAGTGGCCTTGACCCGAATACCCCACAGCATTGCGCCAGGATCTATGAGACTTTCGCCACTTCTATCGTTGCTCGGCCTCTGTTGCTTGCCCCTCGTGGCCCAGGCAACCGGCAAGACCGTGTACGGCCTGAACGAATACGCCCGGCTCGGCGACATCGACCTGGAAGTCGCCGCCAAACTCGACACCGGGGCCAAGACCGCCTCCCTCAGCGCCCGCGATATCAAGCGCTTCAAGCGCAACGGCGAGTCCTGGGTGCGCTTCTACCTGGCCATCGACGCCGCCCACAGCCACCCGATCGAACGCCCGCTGGCGCGGGTCAGCAAGATCAAGCGCCGCGCCGGCGACTACGATCCCGAGGAAGGCAAGGCCTACACCGCCCGCCCGGTGATCGCCCTGAACATCTGCATGGGCAATGCCCTGCGCGAGATCGAAGTCAACCTCACCGACCGCAGCGCCTTCCAGTATCCGCTGCTGATCGGTTCCGAAGCGCTCAAGCACTTCGACGCACTGGTCGATCCAAGCCTTAAATACGCTGCCGGCAAACCCGCCTGCGCCACTGACGCTCACACCGCAGAGTAATTCCGATGCGCTCTCTTACCCTTCATCTGAAAGTCCTGATCACCGTCCTGGTGCTCCTGGGCGTCCTGATCACGGCCTATCAGATCTTCTTCCTCGGCATCCCGGTGACCGAGGACGAGACCGACGACCTGTGGAACATCGACGCCAAGGTCGAGTTCGTCGCCAGCCCGAAAGACCCGGTCAAGGTCCAGATGTACGTACCGCCGCTGAGCCATGACTACGTCAGCCTCAACGAGAGCTTCATCTCCAACAACTACGGGGTCAGCGTCAACCGCGTCGACGGCAACCGCAAGGTGACCTGGTCGGCACGCCGCGCCAGCGGCAACCAGACCCTGTACTACCGCCTGGTCCTGACCAAGCGCTACAGCAGCGAAAAACCCAAGGTCAAGGGCCCGACCTTCCGCGACAGCCTGCCGGTGGAAGGTCCCGAGAAGATCGCCGCCGAAGCCCTGATGGCGCCGATCCGCCAGCACTCCGCCGACGTCGAGACCTTCGTCAGCGAGACCATCAAGCGTGTCAACAATCTCAACGACGACAACGTCAAGCTGCTGCTGGCCGGCGATACCTCGGTGCAGAAGAAGGCCAAGGTCATCGACCTGCTGCTGTCCATCGCCCACGTGCCGCTGGAACGGGTGCAGACCATCCGCCTGGTGGCCGACCAGCCGCAGACCCCGGAACTCTGGCTGCGCAGCTTCAACGGCAACGACTGGCTGTACTTCAACCCCGAGACCGGCGAGCAGGGCCTGCCCAGCGACCGCCTGCTGTGGTGGACCGGTGACGACAACCTGATCACCGTCGACGGCGGCAAGAAGGTCAACGTCAGCTTCAGCCTGAACAACAGCGAGATGAACGCCATCCGCCTGGCCAAGCTGACCGACGAGAACACCGACGCCGACTTCCTCGAATACTCCCTCTACGGCCTGCCACTGCAGACCCAGCAGACCTTCATGATCATGGTGATGATCCCGATCGGCGTGCTGGTGATCCTGATCCTGCGCAACCTGATCGGCCTGCAGACCCTGGGTACCTTCACCCCGGTGCTGATCGCCCTGGCCTTCCGCGAGACCCAGCTGGGCTTCGGTATCGTCCTGTTCACGGTGATCACGGCGCTTGGCCTGTCGCTGCGCTCCTACCTCGAACACCTCAAGTTGCAGATGCTGCCGCGGTTGTCGGTGGTGCTGACCTTCGTCGTGGTACTGATCGCCGCCATCAGCCTGTTCAGCCACAAGCTGGGCCTGGAACGCGGCCTGTCGGTGGCGCTGTTCCCGATGGTGATCCTGACCATGACCATCGAACGCCTGTCCATCACCTGGGAAGAGCGCGGCGGCGGCCACGCCATGAAGGTCGCCATCGGCACGCTGTTCGCCGCCTCCCTGGCGCATCTGCTGATGAGCGTGCCGGAGCTGGTGTACTTCGTCTTCACCTTCCCGGCGGTGCTGCTGATCCTGGTGGGCTTCATGCTGGCGATGGGTCGCTACCGCGGCTACCGCCTGACGGAGCTGGTTCGCTTCAAGGCTTTCGTAAAGGCTGACGCCTGATGTTCGGACTCTGGAAAACCTGGAAGGCCCTGGAAGCCCGGGGCATCATGGGTATCAACCGGCGCAACGCGGACTATGTCCTGAAGTACAACAAGCGCCACCTGTACCCCATCGTCGACGACAAGATCATCACCAAGGAGCGGGCGATCCAGGCCGGCATCCATGTGCCGGAAATGTACGGGATCATCTCCACCGAGAAAGAGATCGAGAAACTCGACGAGATCATCGGCGGACGCAGCGACTTCGTCATCAAGCCGGCCCAGGGTGCCGGCGGTGACGGCATCATGGTCATCGCCGACCGCTTCGAGAACCGCTACCGCACGGTGTCCGGCAAGATCATCAGCCACGAGGAAATCGAGCACCAGATCTCCAGTATCCTCACCGGCCTGTACTCCCTCGGCGGACACCGCGACCGCGCGCTGATCGAATACCGGGTAACCCCGGACCAGATCTTCAAGAGCATCAGCTACGAAGGCGTGCCGGACATCCGCATCATCGTGCTGATGGGCTACCCGGTGATGGCCATGCTGCGCCTGCCGACCCGCCAGTCCGGCGGCAAGGCCAACCTGCACCAGGGCGCCATCGGCGTCGGTGTCGACCTGGCCACCGGTGTCACCCTGCGCGGCACCTGGCTGAACAACATCATCAGCAAGCACCCGGACACCACCAACGCGGTGGACGGCGTGCAACTGCCGAACTGGGACGGCTTCATGAAACTCGCCGCCGGCTGCTACGAGCTGTGCGGCTTGGGCTACATCGGCGTGGACATGGTCCTGGACCAGGACAAGGGTCCGCTGATCCTCGAACTCAACGCCCGCCCCGGCCTGAACATCCAGATCGCCAACGACTGCGGCCTGACCCAGCGCACCCACGCCATCGAGGCGCACCTCGAAGAGCTGGCAAAGGATGGCAAGCAGGAAACTGCCGAGGAGCGCGTGCGCTTCGCCCAGCAGCTGTTCGGTCACGTTCCTTCCAAGCAGTAACGACTGCCGCCCCGGCGCTCTTGCGCACGGGGCGGTCGTTCAAACCCCTAGGAGCAATCGTTTCGGGGGTCTACAATGCCTCCCCCGCCTCGCCGACCGTTCAGACGAATGCCGACCTGCACCCTGGTTCCCCTGCCCTATCTTCCCGATCCGGCGCCTTATTTCGCCCGAGTACGCCATGCGCCCGGCGCGGTGCTGCTGGACAGCGCCCGTCCCGGTGCCGAACGCGGCCGCTTCGACCTGCTCAGCGCCTGGCCGCTGCACAGCCTGGTGGCCCAGGAGGGTGAAAGCGGTACGGCGTACTTGCAGCGCCTGCGCGAAAGCCTCGCGCAACTCGGCGAGGCGCAGTTGCCGGTCGGGGTCGAGCTGCCGTTTGCCGGCGGTTTGATCGGTTACCTGAGCTATGACTTCGGCCGCCGCCTGGAGCACCTGCCGGCGCTGGCCCGGGACGATCTCGGCCTGCCCGATGCGACCCTTGGGCTGTATGCCTGGGCGCTGCTCAGTGATCACCAGTTGGGCACCAGCCAGTTGCTGTTCCACCCCACCCTGCCCGTAGCCGAGCGCCAGCGTCTGGTCGACCTGTTCACCCTGCCCGCTGAAGCAGATAACGGAACCGGCTTCCGTCTCGATGCCCCGATGCGCGGTGACCTTACCCCCGACGACTATCGCCAGGCCTTCGAACGGGTCCAGCAGTACATCCAGGCCGGCGACTGCTACCAGATCAACCTGACCCAGCGCTTCCGCGCGCCGTGCCAGGGCGATCCGTGGAGTGCCTACCAGGCATTGCGCGCCGCCTGTCCCACACCGTTTTCCGGCTTCCAGGTACTGGAGGATGGCAGCGCCCTGCTGAGCCTGTCGCCGGAGCGCTTTATCAGGGTCAGCCACGGCCAGGTGGAAACCCGGCCGATCAAGGGCACCCGGCCACGCAGCGCCGATCCACAGGAAGATCGCGCCAACGGCGAGGAACTGCTGGCCAGCACCAAGGACCGCGCCGAGAACCTGATGATCGTCGACCTGCTGCGCAACGACCTCGGGCGCACCTGCGAGATCGGTTCGGTGCGGGTGCCGGAGCTGTTCAGCCTGGAGAGCTACCCCAACGTTCACCATATGGTCAGCAGCGTCACCGGGCGCCTGGCGGCGGACAGGGATGCCCTGGACCTGATCGCCGGCAGCTTCCCCGGCGGCTCGATCACTGGCGCGCCGAAGATCCGCGCGATGGCCATCATCGACGAGCTGGAGCCCAGCCGCCGGGCGCTGTATTGCGGGTCGCTGTTGTATGTGGACGTGCGCGGCGAGATGGACAGCTCGATCGCCATTCGCAGTTTGCTGGTGAAGGATGGGCAGGTGTGCTGCTGGGGTGGTGGTGCGGTGGTGGCGGACTCGGAGTGGGAGGCCGAGTATCAGGAGTCGATTACCAAGGTGCGGGTGCTTCTGGAAACTCTTCAGGGCTTGTGAGGGCCTCATCGCTGGCAAGCCAGCTCCCACAGGCTCGGCGGCGCACGCGGTCACTGTGGGAGCTGGCTTGCCAGCGATAGGGCCTTCACAGACCCTGCATTATCTAAAGGCTCAACGCCCGGTTCGAAGCCTTGATGAACTCCTGCTTCAACGCCTCGAAATCATGCACCGCCGGGAACTGCGGGAACTCGCGGATCACATTTTCCGGCGCATGGAACAGGATCCCCGCGTCCGCCTCACCCAGCATGGTGGTGTCGTTGTACGAATCCCCCGCCGCGATCACCCGGTAGTACAGGCTCTTGAACGCCAGCACCGACTGGCGCTTGGGGTCCTTCTGGCGCAGCTGGTAGCTCACAACGCGATCATTCTCGTCGGTGATCAGGCGATGGCACAGCAGGGTCGGGAAGCCCAGCTGGCGCATCAGCGGCTGGGAGAACTCGTAGAAAGTGTCGGAGAGGATCACCACCTGGAAGCGCTCGCGCAGCCAGTTGACGAACTCGATGGCGCCGTCCAGCGGCTTGAGGGTAGCGATGACTTCCTGGATATCCGCCAGCTTCAGGCCGTGCTCGTCGAGGATGCGCAGGCGCTGCTTCATCAGTACGTCGTAGTCCGGAATGTCGCGGGTGGTGGCCCGCAGCGATTCGATTCCGGTTTTTTCCGCGAAGGCGATCCAGATTTCCGGGACCAGTACGCCTTCCAGATCGAGACAGGCAATTTCCACAGCTCACTCCTCGAACAACGCCAAAAATGGAAGGCGCACTCTAAGGCCAGCAATGCAGCCCGTCTACCCGGCATTTTTTGGTAACATCTGCCCACTACGAGCGCCCAGCGCCATTCAATGACCGGAAGCCGCCTGATGAGCCAACCCTTCGACGTCGCCGCCCTTGCCGCGACCTACGCCAACAAGTCACCCCAGGACATCCTCAAGCTCGCCTTCGAGCATTTCGGCGACGACCTGTGGATTTCCTTCAGCGGCGCCGAAGACGTGGTGCTGGTGCACATGGCCTGGAAGCTCAACAAGCAGGTCAAGGTGTTCAGCCTCGATACCGGGCGCCTGCATCCCGAGACCTACCGCTTCATCGATCAGGTGCGCGAGCAATACAAGCTGCCGATCGAGATCCTCTCGCCGGATCGCGACAGGCTCGACCCCTTCGTCAAGGAAAAGGGCCTGTTCAGCTTCTACAAGGACGGCCACGGCGAATGCTGCGGCGTGCGCAAGATCGAACCGCTGCGGCGCAAGCTGAGCACGGTCAGCGCCTGGGCCACCGGCCAGCGCCGCGACCAGAGCCCGGGCACCCGCAGCCAGGTGGCGGCCCTGGAAATCGA
Organism: Pseudomonas sp. FG98; assembly: GCF_057808595.1. Lineage (NCBI taxonomy): Bacteria > Pseudomonadati > Pseudomonadota > Gammaproteobacteria > Pseudomonadales > Pseudomonadaceae > Pseudomonas > Pseudomonas sp. FG98. The sequence continues at coordinate 21,417 of NZ_JBMDIJ010000056.1, forward strand.
CAGCGCCTTCTCCACCCCGGAGCGCACCCTGTACAAGTTCAACCCGCTGGCGCAGATGAGCAGCGCGGAAGTCTGGGGCTATATCCGCATGCTCGAACTGCCGTACAACAGCCTGCACGAGCGCGGTTTCATCAGCATCGGCTGCGAGCCATGCACCCGCCCGGTGCTGCCGAACCAGCACGAGCGCGAGGGCCGCTGGTGGTGGGAAGAGTCGACCCAGAAGGAATGCGGGCTGCATGCCGGCAACCTGATCACCAAGAGCTGATCGGCAGAAACGAAAAAACCGGCCAAGGCCGGTTTTTTCATGGGTGCCTGAAACTCAGTGCACCGGCAGTTCGACACCTTCGAACAGCTCTTCCAGTTCCTGCTTGTTATGGCACTGGATCGCCTTGGCCATCACTTCGCGGGTCAGGTGCGGGGCGAACTTCTCGATGAAGTCGCACATGAAGCCACGCAGGAAGGTACCGCGACGGAAACCGATCTTGGTGATGCTGGACTCGAACAGCTCGCTGGCATCGAGCACCACCAGGTCGCTGTCGAGCTTCGGATCCACCGCCATCTTGGCGACGATGCCGACACCCAGGCCGAGGCGCACGTAGGTCTTGATGACGTCGGCGTCGGCGGCGGTGAACACCACTTTCGGGGTCAGGCCGCGGTGGCTGAAGGCTTCGTCGAGCTTGGAACGACCAGTGAAACCGAACACGTAGGTGACGATCGGGTATTCGGCCAGCACTTCCAGGGTCAGTTTCGGCAGCTTGGTCAGCGGATGGCCCTGGGGCACCACCACGCAGCGGTTCCAGCGGTAGCACGGCATCATCACCAGGTCACCGAACAGCTCCAGGGCTTCGGTGGCGATGGCGAAGTCGACGGTGCCGTCGGCGGCCATCTCGGCGATCTGCATCGGCGAACCCTGGTGCATGTGCAGGGCCACTTCCGGGTATTGCTTGATGAACGAGCTGATCACCGGCGGCAAGGCATAGCGCGCCTGGGTGTGGGTGGTGGCGATGGACAGGGTGCCCTTCTTCTCGTTGGAGAATTCCTGGGCGATCTGCTTGATGCTCTCGACCTTGCGCAGGATTTCCCCGGCAGTGTTGATGATCCGCTCGCCCGCAGGCGTGACACGGGTCAGATGCTTGCCGCTGCGGGCAAACACTTCCACGCCCAGCTCGTCTTCCAACAGGCGAATCTGCTTGCTGATCCCCGGCTGGGAGGTGTACAGGCTCTGCGCTGTCGCGGAAACGTTGAGATCGTGGTGCGCCACTTCCCAGATGTAGCGCAATTGTTGAAGCTTCATAGGTATCCCTCAGAGGCTGGGCGTCACCGGCAACAGCGACGAGTTATAACTATATTAGTGGTCAGGAGAATAAATCTAGAACAATTTCACCGGTTTTCTTACAGGCGATACGGAAAAACCCTTCAAACTTTCCGCCGCCCCAGATGTTGCGCGAGCGGCACCATGTATACCGGCACCGGCGACAACTGCAGAATCCGCACCGCCGTGCGGCCAATCGGAATCTCCGCCCCGGCCCCCTGGCTATGGCTGCCGACAATCAGCAGATCGACATTGAGGCGATGGGCCTGTTCCAGGATCACCTCCGCCGGATCCCCCTGGCGCACCCGCACCGCGCGAATCAGCGCCAGATCCTCCTGATCCCCCAGTTCATCGCGAAAGTTTTCCAGCACCCGCTGTTCGATGTTGGCCATCACGGTATTCACGCCCTGGCTGTGCAACTGGTCCAGGGTCTGCTCGTCGAGGTAACTCTGCAGCAGCGATTCGGCGAATTGCCCCATGGGCTCGACGGCATGGATCACGTAGAGCTCCGCATTGAAATTCCGCGCCAGGGCCAGCGCGTGTTGCATGACATAAGGCGCGTATACACCGAGGTCCGTGGCGTACAACATCGAACGGATCATTTGACCTCCTCGACTGCCAGAGCGGCAGGGCAAGCTTCAGCTTAGCAGCGCCAAACCGATGCGCAGGCCCCGTCCGGCGGGGCTTACGGCAGGTCCGACTGGTTGCTGATACCGTGCGGCACGTGGCCGGTGGCGACGACCTTGCCGGCCCGCTCGCAATGCCCGGTCTGGTCGTCGAAGAACACGTCGGCGGCGAACGCTTCGAGGAACGCCGACTTGTCCAGGCCACCAAGAAACAGCGACTCGTCGAGACGGATATCCCACTCGCGCAGGGTGCGGATCACCCGCTCATGCGCCGGTGCCGAGCGGGCGGTGACCAGCGCGGTACGGATCGGGCAGGCGGTGCTGGGGAACTCGCCCTGCAATTGATTCAGAGCCGCCAGGAATGGCTTGAACGGCCCGCCGCGCAGGGCCTGGCGGGCGGCCAGCCGCTCGTTGGCCTGGAAGGCTTCGAGCCCGCCCATCTGGTAGACCCGCTCGGACTCGTCGGAGAACAGCACGGCATCGCCATCGAAAGCGATGCGCAGCTCCTCGGTCGCCTCACGGTGGATCCCGCCGGAAAGAATGGTGGCAGCGGCAAACCCGGCATCCAGGGCGCTGCGCACGTCGTCGGCGTCAGTGGAGAGGAACAGGTGGCAACCGAAGGCCGCCAGATAAGGATAAGGACTGCGCCCGCCGACGAAGGCCGCACGGGAAATACCCAGACCGTAATGCTCGATGGAGTTGAAGGCGCGCAGGCCGGTGTCGGCACTGTTGCGCGAGACCAGCACCACCTCGACCCGGGGCTGGCCGAGCAAGGTATTCAGTCCCAGCAGCTTCTGCACCAGCAGGAAGGCATCGCCAGGTTGCAGGGGCTCATCCTCGTGCTCGATCTGATACTGGCGATAAGCCTCGACGCCTTCGGCGAGGAACAGCCGGTGACTCTCCCCCAGGTCGAACAGTGCCCGCGAGGAGATCGCCACCACCAGTTTGTCGTTCAGGCCTTTGCTCATTGCACTTCTGCCTTGTGATTGAAGGATGTACGCGGTCGATATTAGGGATTTCTGCCGACATTGGAGCGACCTCAGCCACTTTAGTCGCAAAAACCCGGTTTCAAAGGCCCGAAGCGCACTGTTATCAGGCATTTGCCCATTGTCGAGGCAAGGGATTACGCGCTAAGGTTCCGCTCCCCGCTGAGCTCAATCATGCTGCTCCGCCGCACGGGGATCGCTGGCGGCCGGCATCCGTGACCTGACGAGTAACACGATGGCTGATTTACCGATCGACGACCTTAACGTTGCCTCCAACGAGACACTGATCACGCCCGATCAACTCAAGAAGGAGATCCCACTCAGCGCCACCGCGCTTCAGACCGTGACCGCAGGCCGTGAAGTGGTGCGCAATATCCTCGACGGCAAGGATCATCGCCTGTTCGTCGTGGTCGGCCCCTGCTCCATCCATGACGTCAAGGCCGCCCATGAGTACGCCGAGCGCCTCAAGGTTCTCGCTGCGGAAGTCTCCGACACCCTGTACCTGGTGATGCGCGTCTATTTCGAGAAGCCACGCACCACCGTGGGCTGGAAAGGCCTGATCAACGACCCGTACCTGGATGACTCGTTCAAGATCCAGGACGGCCTGCACATCGGTCGCCAACTGCTGCTGGACCTGGCGGAAATGGGTCTGCCGACCGCCACCGAAGCCCTCGACCCGATTTCCCCGCAGTACCTGCAGGACCTGATCAGCTGGTCGGCCATCGGCGCACGCACCACCGAATCCCAGACCCACCGCGAAATGGCTTCCGGCCTGTCCTCCGCGGTCGGCTTCAAGAACGGCACCGACGGCGGCCTGACCGTAGCGATCAACGCCCTGCAATCGGTCTCCAGCCCGCACCGCTTCCTCGGCATCAACCAGGAAGGCGGCGTATCCATCGTCACCACCAAGGGCAACGCCTACGGTCACGTGGTCCTGCGCGGCGGCAACGGCAAGCCGAACTACGACTCGGTCAGCGTCGCCCTGTGCGAGCAGGCGCTGAACAAGGCCAAGATCAAGCCGAACATCATGGTCGACTGCAGCCACGCCAACTCCAACAAGGACCCGGCCCTGCAGCCACTGGTGATGGAGAACGTCGCCAACCAGATCCTCGAAGGCAACCAGTCGATCATCGGCCTGATGGTGGAAAGCCACCTGAACTGGGGCTGCCAGGCGATTCCAAAGGACCTCGACCAGTTGCAGTACGGGGTTTCCATCACCGACGCCTGCATCGACTGGGAAGCCACCGCCACCACCCTGCGCAACATGCGCACCAAGCTCAAGGACGTGCTGCCAAAACGGCGCGCCTGAAAGGCATGAACGAAAACGCCGGGCAATGCCCGGCGTTTTCATATGCGCAATAAATAGAAGAAGCGGTCAGACCTTGGACGAATGCTTCTGGTGCCGCTCCATGTAGCGCTCGACATAGGAGCAGGACGGGATCACGGTATAGCCGCGCTCCTCGGCATAGGCCAGCGCCCGTTCGGTAAGGGCAGCGGCGATACCGCGGCCGCGCAGGGCGTTTGGCACGAAAGTGCGATAGATATCCAGCGTCTGCTTACCCAGGTCCATGTAAGTCAGGTAGGCACGATGACCGTCCACATTGGTCTCGAATTGATGACCGGCCTGGTCATGGTGGATGGACAACGCCTCGCTCATCACTACTCCTCGCGGGTCTTGTAACAAAACCCTACCTTAACCGATGTTTGTCCGGCGAAGGAACCTCTACGCCACCCCGTGCCCATGTGGACAGCAAGAACGGCCTGCTCGTTCTCCAGGCCCCAGGCACGCTACAAATAGTAGGCGCCCCCTGCCCGGATGCTCAAGGTACTGGTCGGAAAAAATTCCACGTCGCGGGACACCTGGATGGCGTGCACGGCAACGTCCTGAACTGCTAACCGGATGATCCGTTTGTTATGACGCAACATGACACTAAAAGTCACCATTAGTTCAAGAAAAAGTACTTTTACAAGAACGCCTTACACTAGCAACGCCCGGAAATGCACGGTTTTCGTACACTCCCGCTGTCAAGGCGGATGGCAAGACAATTTTTTTCCAATTCTTGCGCTCTGTCAGTTTACTTACTACAAGTAATGGGTACTATGTACGCCGGCCAGTTTCTCTTTGTTGAGAGATGGCTATTTAATAGAAAGTCCTTGAAGGGGAACACGATGAACAACGTTCTGAAATTCTCTGCTCTGGCCCTGGCCGCAGTTCTGGCTACCGGTTGCAGCAGCGTATCCAAAGAAACCGAAGCTCGTCTGACTGCTACCGAAGACGCAGCAGCTCGTGCACAAGCTCGTGCTGACGAAGCGTATCGCAAAGCCGACGACGCTCTGGCTGCCGCTCAGAAAGCTCAGCAAACTGCTGACGAAGCTAACGAGCGCGCTCTGCGTATGCTGGAAAAAGCCAGCCGCAAGTAATAATCCTTCGGGATTGTTATTTGAAGCCGACCCACTTGTGGGTCGGCTTTTTTATTGCCTGTCACATTCTCCCGGGCAAACAAAAAGGGACCGCAATGCGGTCCCTCGATACATCTTTTTGACAACTACTGCTGTTGATATGGATTGCTCGAGACCATTGGCACATTGCCATCCGCTGCGCTCGGCACCGCGATCTCGACCGGCATCCCATCCTCGGCAGCCACCACGTCACGCACCATATCCCAGTTAACCTGCACGCTGTTGGCCAGGTCTTCACGCTTGAGCAGGGCGTTGATCACGGCGGTGTGCTTGTCCACTACCGACGGATCGCCCTTGTCGTCCAGCGGGGTGTGCGCCTCAAGGTAGACCTTGCCGCCGCTCATGCCGAACTTGTACGGCTCGTTGATGATCCGCACCGGCGTACCTACCGGGGCCATCTTCGCCAGTTCCAGCACGTTGTTGTTGAACATGCGGAAGCAGCCATGACTGGTGCGCATGCCGATGCCGAACTTCTTGTTCGAGCCGTGGATCAGGTAACCCGGCACGCCCAGGGTGAACTTGAACGGCCCCAGCGGGTTGTCCGGACCAGCCGGCACCACGTTCGGCAGCGGATCGCCATCGGCGGCGTGCTCGGCCTTGATCGAAGCCGGCGGAGTCCAGGTCGGGTTCGGCGTCTTGGCGGTCACCTTGGTCTGCGCGATCGGCGAGCCCCAGCCTTCACGGCCGATGCCCAGCGGGTAGGTGTGCACTACGTTCTCGCCTTTCGGGAAGTAGTACATGCGGTACTCGGCGAGGTTGATGACGATACCCTCGCGCGGACCCGGCGGCAGGATGAAGCGGGTTGGCAGGATGATCTCGGTGCCAGCACCCGGCAGCCACGGATCGACGCCCGGGTTGGCGGCGACCATTTCCAGATAGCCCAGGTCACCGGCAGTGCCGATATCGGCGAAGGTGTCTTCGTACTTGGCCTTGATCACCTGGACCTGACCGATGATGTCTTCGCCTGGCGGTGGCAGAGGAAACTCCAGCGCGGAAACGGGACCGGCCGCCAGCAAGGCAGCCAGGGACAGGCAACGGGTGACGGCGGGAAAGCGCGGCAACATCCGGGAAATCCTTCGAAAATTCGGGGGTCAAGGAAGCGATTGTACACCGCTGTAGGAATTTTCGGCATCCACGGCTGCCGGATGGGAAGCGTCCTTCAGAGCTCCGGCCAGACTGGCCTTGTGCCTCTACGCTGGGCCTCCAGGATCGCCCGGCACAATGGGCACAGGCGGCGGTCGCGGTAGACCGTACTGGGCACGCCCGACCAACGTGGCTGGGCCGGCAGCAAGGTGCCGCACAGGGTGCGGTCTGCCGAGCCACCCAGCTCCAGTTGACGGGCCACCAGGTGCACGCGGATCTCCTGACAGGCGAACAGGTCAAGCTGCTCGTCGGGCTCGATCAATTGATAGGCATACAGGGACCAGGCGGGACGCGGCATCGGGGGCTCCAAATCGGGGGCGCAACATTAGCCGAAAGCCGGTCACTATAAAAGCGTCAAAGCAGCGGTTTTATTGCCGGCCAGGCATTTTCCAGCAACTGGCCCTGGGCGTTCTGCGCCGGGTGGATGCCATCGGCCTGCATCAGCTCGGGATGCCCGCCCACACCTTCGAGGAAGAACGGCACCAGGGGAACGTTCTTCTGCATGGCGAGATCGGAATAGACCTGAGCGAAGGCTTTGGTATAGCGCGCGCCGTAGTTCGGCGGCAGTTGCATGCCAAGCAGGAGCACCTTGGCCCCGGATGCCCGGGACTTGTCGATCATCGAGGCAAGATTTTGTTGCAATTGCGTAGGAAGCTGCCCACGCAGCCCGTCATTGCCGCCCAGCTCCAGCACCACGAGGCTCGGCTTGTGCTCGGAAAGCAGCGCCGGCAGCCGCGCCTGGCCGCCTGCACTGGTGTCGCCACTGACCGAAGCATTGACGACCTTGTCCTTGAAACCCTCGTCCCTGAGCCGCTTCTCCAGCAGGGCGACCCACCCCTGGCGGGTATCCAGGCCAAAAGCGGCGCTGATACTATCGCCGACGATCAACACGGTACCCGCCGCTGCGTTCTGCGCCATGCACAGCAAGGCCAGGCCAGCACTCAATAACCACACTCGCATCGGATTCTCCATGGGCCCCAGCATTCTCATTGCGCGGAACCTTAGCAAAGTGGTTCCCAGCGCGGAAGGCAACCTCGCCATCCTGCATGAACTCTCCCTGGAACTGGCGGAAGGCGACAGCCTGGCCATCATCGGGGCCTCGGGCTCCGGCAAGTCCACCCTCCTCGGCCTGCTCGCCGGCCTCGACCAGCCCAGTGCCGGCTCGGTAACCCTGGCCGGCCACGACCTCGGCCCCCTCGATGAAGACCAGCGCGCCAAGGTCCGTGCCGAACACGTCGGCTTCGTGTTCCAGTCGTTCCAGTTGCTCGACAGCCTCAATGCCCTGGAAAACGTCATGCTGCCGCTGGAACTGGACGGTCGCCGCGACGCCCGCGAGCACGCCCGCACCCTGCTCGAACGGGTCGGCCTGGGCCAGCGCCTGAGCCATTCGCCGCGCCAGCTGTCCGGTGGCGAGCAGCAGCGGGTGGCCATTGCCCGAGCCTTCGCCGCCGAGCCGGACGTACTGTTCGCCGACGAACCCACCGGCAACCTCGACAGCCACACCGGCGAGCGCATCAGCGACCTGCTGTTCGAACTGAACAAGGAGCGCGGCACCACCCTGATCCTGGTGACCCACGACGAACGCCTGGCGCGCCGCTGCCGCCGGCAGATCCGCCTGGATGCGGGCCATATGGTCACCCCGATGGAGCCCTAGATGGCACACCTGTCCCTGTTCCGCCTGTTCGCCCTGGCCGTGCGCCAGTTGCTTCGCGACGCCCGTGCCGGCGAGTTGCGGGTGCTGTTCTTCGGCCTGCTGATCGCCGTGGCGGCGAGTACCGCCATCGGCTATTTCGGTGCTCGCCTCAACGGCGCGATGCTGTTGCGCGCCACCGAATTCCTCGGTGCCGACCTGGTGCTGCAGGGCAGCTCGCCGGCCAGTGCCGAGCAGATCGAGCGTGGCACCACGCTCGGCCTGGCCCACGCCAAGGTCGTTGAATTTTCCAGCGTGATCGCCACCGACAACGGCATCCAGCTGTCCAGCGTCAAGGCGGCCGACGCCGCCTATCCCCTGCGCGGCGAACTGCGCAGCGCGCCGGAACCCTATGGCACGGAAACCAGTGGCGGCGGACCCGCGCCGGGCGAAGCCTGGGTCGAACCGCGCCTGCTGGCGGCGCTGAACCTGAAGATCGGCGACAGCATCGACGTCGGCATGAAGACCCTGCGCCTGAGCCGGGTGCTGACCTACGAACCGGACCGCGCCGGCAATTTCTACAGCCTCACCCCGCGGGTCATGATCAACCTCGCCGACCTCGATGCCACCGGCGTGGTCCAGCCCGGCAGTCGGGTGACCTACCGCGAGCTGTGGCGTGGCGACAACCTGGTGCTCGCCGACTACCGCCAGTTCCTCGACGGCAACCTCGCGCCGAACCAGCGCATCCGCGATGCCCGCGATGGCAACCAGCAGATCGGCGGCGCCCTGGGCAAGGCCGAGCGCTACCTGAACATGGCCAGCCTGGTCGCGGTGCTGCTGGCCGGCGTGGCGGTGGCACTGTCGGCCAGCCGCTTTGCCGTGCGCCGTTTCGATGCCAGCGCCCTGCTGCGCTGCCTGGGCCTGTCGCGGCGCCAAGCGCTGAGCCTGTTCTGCCTGCAACTGGCGATTCTCGGCAGCCTCGCCGCGCTGACCGGTGCCCTGCTCGGCTGGCTGGCCCAGCTCGGTCTGTTCGCCCTCCTCGACGGCCTGCTGCCAGCAGAAATCCCTGATGGTGGCGTGGCCCCGGCGCTGGCCGGGATCGCTACCGGACTGGTGGCCCTGGCCGGGTTCGCCCTGCCACCACTGGCCGCCCTCGGCCGGGTACCGCCACTGCGGGTCCTGCGCCGCGACCTGCTGCCCGTACCGCCAAGCAGCTGGCTGGTGTACGGCGCGGCGATCCTCGCCCTCGGCCTGATCATGTGGCGCCTGAGCCTCGACCTGCTGCTGACCTTCGCCCTGCTCGGCGGCGGCCTGGTCGCCGCGCTGCTGCTGGGCGGCCTGCTGCTCGTCGGCTTGCGCAGCCTGCGCCGCCTGCTGGCCGGTGCGCCGCTGGCCTGGCGCCTCGGCCTCGGCCAGTTGCTGCGCCACCCGCTGGCCGCCGCCGGGCAGTCCCTGGCCTTCGGCCTGATCCTCCTGGCCATGGGCCTGATCACCTTGCTGCGCATCGAGTTGCTGGACACCTGGCACAACCAGTTGCCCGAGGACGCGCCAAACTACTTCGCGCTGAATATCCTCGAAGACGACAAGGCCGCGTTCAGCAAGGAACTGGCCGGTTTCTCCAGTCACGCCGCGCCGCTGTACCCGGTGGTGCCGGGGCGTCTCACGCAGATCAACGGCGAAGCGGTGCAACAGATCGTCAGCAAGGATTCCGCCGGCGACCGCGCCGTACAGCGCGACCTGAGCCTGACCTGGGCCGCCGAGCTGCCGGACGACAACAGCATCAGCGCCGGGCAATGGTGGCAGGGCCAGCCACAGACCGAGGCGATCCCCGGCGTATCGGTGGAGGCCAAGCTGGCGGAAAGCCTCAAGCTCAAGCTGGGTGACAAGCTGACCTTCGTGATTGGCGGCGACACCCGCGAGGCCGTGGTCAGCAGCCTGCGCGAGGTCAACTGGGATACCTTCCAGCCCAACTTCTACATGATCTTCCAGCCCGGCACCCTGCAGGGTCTGCCGGCCACCTACCTGACCAGCTTCTACCTGGCGCCGGGCAACGACCAGCAGATCGTCGCCCTGTCCCGGGCCTTCCCGGCGGCGACCATCCTCCAGGTCGATGCCCTGCTCGAACAACTGCGCAGCATCCTCGCTCAGGTCACCCTGGCGGTGCAGTACGTGCTGCTGTTCGTCCTGGCAGCGGGCCTCGCGGTGCTATTCGCCGGCCTGCAGGCGACCCTCGACGAGCGCATCCGCCAGGGCGCCCTGCTGCGCGCCCTCGGTGCCGGGCGGGCGTTGCTGGTCAAGGCGCGGCGCATCGAGTTCGGCCTGCTCGGCGCCGCCAGCGGTGTATTGGCGGCCATCGGTTGCGAACTGATCACCTGGGTGCTGTACCGCTATGCCTTCGACCTGGAATGGAGCCCGCATCCTTCGCTGCTGCTGTTGCCGCTGGTGGGTGCGGTACTGGTCGGCGGCGCCGGCGTACTGGGTACCCGCCGGGCGCTGAATGCCAGCCCGCTGGCGGTGCTGCGTGAAGGCTGAGCACGGGTTACCCTAGTGTGGTGTTTCACAAATAACGACCATAATTCGCGGCGCTTTTTGCGCTCATGCTGCGTTGTCGCTCCTCGCCGTAGCTGGGCTACGACTCGTCGCGCCGCCTTGCCTGAGCACAAAAATCACTCGCGACTTATTGGTCGTATTTGCAAAACACCACACTAGCGTCCCTGACGTAACGCCCGCCCAGGAGAACGGATTGGCTACCAACATCATCACCCGCGAGGGACACGAGGCACTGAAGGCGGAACTGGACCACCTGTGGCGGGTATACCGCCCCGAGATCACCCAGAAGGTGGCGTGGGCCGCCTCCCTGGGCGATCGCAGCGAAAACGCCGACTACCAGTACAACAAGAAGCTCCTGCGCGAGATCGACCGCCGCGTGCGCTACCTGCGCAAGCGCCTTGAGGATGTGAAGGTGGTCGACTACGGCCCGGAACAGGAAGGCCGGGTGTTCTTCGGCGCCTGGGTGGAGATCGAGAACGACGACGGCGAGCAGATGAAATTCCGCATCGTCGGCTATGACGAGATCTACGGGCGCAACGACTACATCTCGGTCGACTCGCCCATGGCCCGGGCGCTGCTGAAGAAGGAAAAGGATGACGAGGTGGTGGTGCAGACGCCTGGGGGTGAGGCGACCTGGTATGTGAACAGCATCAGTTATCCCCGATGAGTTGCATCGCTCTCTCAGGCCCTATCGCTGGCAAGCCAGCTCCCACAGGTTCAGCGGTGCATGCGATCCCTGTGGGAGCTGGCTTGCCAGCGATAGGGCCCGGGAGCACAAAGAAAACCTCAACCCCGAGTGATCAACCCCTGCCGCGCAATCCGGGTCAGATGCCCGATCACCTCGGCCGCCTGCTCCTTGCCCGGCGCCTGGACCACGGCCAGGTCGAAGCGGTCATCGGCGAAGTCCGCCAGCGACGTTTCCAGATCGACGAATTGAATCAGCAGTGCAGTGGCGCGGCCCTTGCGTCGCGGCCAGCCATCGAGGAAGCGAACCAGGGTCGGTTGGTGCGGACCACTCAGCAACACCCGTGGGGTGCGCGCCGACTGGCTGGAAGACAGGGGGGTCAGACAGACACTGGAACGTGGGCAACTCATGGAGTCATATTCTCCGCCTCGCAGATCCCGCTGGGCTGCGGTGGGAGGCATCACCGAACCAGCGTTTTAGCGGTATTCGGATCACCTTGGAGGGCTCTCCCGCGCCCCGCAAGTAGCTGTTTAAATCGGCGCAGGTGGGCATCCTAGAGAAGCCGCTGGCGGACTGTCAACACGACCAATGACAAAGGGCCTGCATGACAGGCCCTTTTCAACGGCTTCAGCTTTTCGAAATCGCCGCGTCCAGCGACGCCCGCCCTGCCCCTTCGAACAGTACCGCCAGCGCGCCGCCCAGCAGCGCCAGGGCGAATTCGTAGCCGTTGTTCTGCATGAACAGGCCGTTGTGGATATGCACCGAGAAGATCGCCACCACCAGCAGGCCAATCAGTGCCACCGCTGCCGGCCGCACCAGCAGGCCGATGACCAGGGCCAGGCCGCCGAAGAACTCCGCGCCGCCGGACAAGGCCGCCATCAGGGTGGGCGGGGTCAGGCCAAGGCTCTCCATGAACTGCGCGGTACCCGCCAGGCCGCCACCGCCAAACCAGCCAAAGAGTTTCTGCGAACCGTGGGCCATGAAGATGATGCCGACGATGATGCGCAGGATTGTCATGCCCCAGCCAGCGCGGGTGGTCATTACGGAGTGGATGGCGTTCATTTGCTGTGTTCCTTACAAGGTGTGTTGTGTTGTTGGCGCCATAATAATCATATTTATGGATATGAAAATCGCAATTAATCCATCATAAAGATCGAATTAATGGATCACTTACCACCCTTCACCTTGCCACCCCGGGAGGACTCCAGCGCCGCCCGCTCCCGGTCGAAGGCCAGGAAGTACTTGTTGACGCTATTAACATAGCTGACCGGCCCCATTCCCACCTGCTCCAGGGCCACCCGCTCGACCTGGAAGAACCACTGGTTCTGGTTCAGCCCGCGCCGCCGCGCTTCCGCACGCATGGCCTGGACCCGTTCCGGGCCGAGGTTGTAGGCGGCCAGGACGAACGCCATGCGCTCGCGCTCGTTGAGCTGGTTGCTGGAGAAGAACTTGCGCCGGATCAGTGCCAGGTAGCGCGCACTGGCCTGGACATTGCCATCGACGCTGTTGATATCGCTGACCCCGACCCGCTGCGCCGCGCTCGGGGTGATCTGCATCAGCCCGTGGGCACCGCCGGCACCGCGGGCCGCCGGGTTCAGCGAGGACTCCTTGAAGGCCAGCGCGGCAAGGTTGAGCCAGTCGAGGTTCTGCGCCTCGGCATGCTTTTGCAGCAGCGGACGCAGCTTGTCCAGGCGCTGGCGGTTGGCCTTGGCCAGCGGGTAATGCACCTTGTACAGGCGCCGGTAGATGCGCTCGAAGGCCACGTCCTGGTCCGCCGGAACGCGGTATTCCTGGAGAAAACGATCGACGCTGGCATGCAGCATCACCGCATCGCGACGCATGAACCAGTGAGTCGATTCCGGTGCCGTCAGGCTGACCTTGCGCTGGATCTGCAGCTTGGGCATGACCTTGGCCCAGCGCTCGGCAATCGGCTGCTCGACCACCGTCAGCGGCAGGATCCCGCCCTGGACCATCTCCAGCACGTCCTCCACCGCCAGGCTCGGATCGATCCACTCGACCTTGATCGGCGCATGCTTGCGCAGGGCCAGGCGCTGGTTGAGCTCGTGCAGGGTGTCACCGGCGGCGCTACCAGCGGGCAGAACCAACGTGCGTCCGGACAGTTGCTCGACCTTGCTATAGCTGCGCTCGCCCTTGCGCCCCACCAGTACCAGCGGCACATGGGCCAATACCGGGTCGCTGGCACTGACGCCACGGGTCGACACCGGATCGAGCAGTTCGCCCGGCGCCACCAGGTCGCCCTCGCCCCGCTGTAGTGCCGGAATGAGTTGCTCCTTGGCCTTTGGAATCAGCTTCAGACGGATTTCCTGGCCGTCGCGGGCGCGAGCGTTGAGGTAGTGTTCGAAGGCCCGCACGCGGTGATACTCGACGCCGTAGGGCTGCCCCTTGACCTCCCCCGAGCTGTTGCGGCTCTGGTTGACCAGCACCCGCAGCTCGCGGCTGGCGCGGATCTGCGCCAGGTCGCGGTCCTTGCCGCTGCTGGCCACCTGGGGCGGACCGGCCACCCGCGCATGCGCCGGCCCTGCAACAAGCAGCCCGGCGAACAGCAGGATCATCAGCAAAGCTCGGGACATCCGGTCTCCAGGAACAGGCCGTGATGGCGTGCGTGGCGGCATACTATGCAGCGGCCTTATGACAATTGACCGCAAATGACCACGGCAACTCATTGAAGTTCTTGTGTTTATTGTTATTTTTCGGCTTTGCCAGCGGGTTTATCCGCGAAATTCGAGGTAGCACCATGCAACTCATCGACATCGGCGTCAATCTGACCAACTCCAGTTTTGCCGGCATTCATCAGGATGTGCTGGACCGCGCCGAGGCCGCCGGGGTGCGGCAGATGCTCCTGACCGGCACCAGCCTGGCCGGCAGCGAGGAAGCCCTGGAACTGTGCCAGCGCCTCGATGAAAGCGGCCAGCGCCTGTTCTCCACCGCTGGCGTGCACCCTCACGATGCCAGTCAATGGGGCGCCGACAGCCCGCGCCATCTGCGCCAGTTGCTGGAGCAGCCACGGGTGCAGGCGGTGGGTGAATGCGGCCTCGACTTCAACCGCGATTTCTCGCCGCGCCCGCAACAGGAAAAGGCCCTGGAAGAGCAGTTGGCCCTGGCCGTCGAACTGCAAATGCCGGTGTTCCTTCACGAGCGCGACGCCAGCGAGCGCCTGCTGCATATCCTCAAGGACTACCGCGACCACCTCAGCGCTGCCGTGGTGCACTGCTTCACCGGCGAGCGCGAGGCGCTGTTCGGCTACCTCGACCTCGACCTGCATATCGGCATCACCGGCTGGATCTGCGACGAGCGCCGCGGCACCCACCTGCATGGCCTGGTCGGCAATATCCCCGAAGGCCGCCTGATGCTGGAAAGCGACGCCCCCTACCTGCTGCCGCGCAGCCTGCGACCGAAGCCGAAGAACGGTCGCAATGAGCCGGCATACCTGCCCGAGGTATTGCGCGAAGTGGCCCGGCATCGCGGCGAGTCCGAAGCCCAGCTGGCGGCACATACAACCCTGTGTGCCCGACGCTTCTTCGGCCTCCCGGAGCTGGCTTGACACATATCAAGATTTATTGCTGATTAGTCGACCAGAATGCTGGCACCTTGCCAAAAAACTTTCCGCTCAAACGCTTAACTCAGAGAAGACCTACCATGGGTGCCTGGCTTAGCAACATCTCCCTGAAGTACAAGTTCTGGGCTGTCAACGCGGTCGCCTTCGTCACCACCCTGTTCCTGGTGTTGTACGCGGTCTTCCTCGAACAGCAGGCCCGGGTCGACGAAGCCCATGACCGCGCCGTCGCCGAAGCCCGATTGCTCGCCGCCTGGCCGGCCGGGCAGGCGCTGCCGCAGGCACCGCATATCCTCGCCTTCGCCCCGGGGCAGACGCCCAGCTACCAGGGCCAGCCGGTCGCTGCCCTGGCCAACGCCAGCGGCTGGGTCAGCCTGGAACCCTACGCAGTGTTCGGCGAAGCGCCGCTGGCCGGGGCCCAGGTGATCAGCCGCGACGGTCAGCGCATCGCCGTGCTGGCGCCGTCGCCCAGCTTCATGCAGGTCTACAGCGACCGCTTCGGCAACTACGCGGTGTGCGTGCTGATCCTGATGCTGGCGATGCTCTGCGCCTCGCAGTTGCTGATCCGCTTCCTGCTCGCCCAGCTCAACACCCTCAAGGACGTGATCCTGCACGTCGAGAAAACCGGCGACCTGTCGGCCCGCGTGCCGCTGTCCTGCGGCGACGAGGTCGGCCAGATGGCCAGTGCCTTCAACGCCATGCAGACCACCTACCACCGGGTGGTCAACACCGTCGCGGTGACCGCCGCGCAACTGGACTCCGGCGCCGCGCGCCTGGCCTCGAGCATGAGCGACGTGCGCCAGGGCATGCTCGGCCAGCAGAGCGAGACCGACCAGGCGGCCACGGCGATCAACGAGATGTCCGCCACCGTCTACCACATCGCCCAGCACGCCGGCGCCACCCGCGACCTGTCGCAGACCGCCGACTCCCTCGCCGGCAGCGGCAAGGAGGTGGTCAACCGGGTGCAGACCTCGATCGCCGGGCTCTCCAGCGGCGTGCAGCAGACCGCCGAGATGATTCGCCAGCTGGCCGAGGACAGCCAGAAGATCAACGGCGTGGTCAACGTGATCCACAGCATTGCCGAACAGACCAACCTGCTCGCCCTCAACGCCGCCATCGAGGCTGCCCGTGCCGGCGACCTGGGCCGTGGCTTCGCCGTGGTCGCCGACGAGGTGCGCAACCTGGCCAAGCGCGTGCAGACCTCCACCGACGAAATCACCGAAATGGTCTCCGCCCTGCAGGCCGGGACCAAGGATGCGGTGGAATTCATGACCGAGAGTTCGTTCAAGGCCGACGACTGCGTCAAGCAGGCCCAGGAGGCTGGCGAGGCGCTGGCGGAAATCACCGCGGCAGTGGCGCAGATGCGCGAAAGCAACACGCAGATCGCCGTGGCGGCGGAGCAGCAGAGCCAGGTCGCGGAAGAGATGAACCGCGCGGTGGTGAGCATCCGTGACGTGACCGAGGACACGGTGCAGCAGACGGTGTCGTCGGCCAGCACCAGCAGCGAACTGGCGACACTGGCCGGGGAGCTGAACAAGGTGATCGGACAGCTGAAGCTGTAGGGAATTGGAGGGCCTCATCGCGGGCAACGCCCGCTCCCACAAGGACCGCGTATACCGCCGAACCCTGTGGGAGCGGGCGTTGCCCGCGATGAGGCAGCAACAGACACACCTATACCACCGATCAATCCCCTCAATTGGCCCCACCCACAAGCCACAACTATTCTTCCGACACGCGCCACCGCAAAGTCCGAGGAATACCCATGAACAAACGCCTGCCCAACCTGCCCGCCTGGCAATGGCGCGGCTATCACCACAATCACCGCAACCCGACCAACCTGGTGCTGCACCTGATCGCCGTGCCGCTGTTCATCGTCGGCGCGCTGCTGGTGCTGTCAGGACTGTTCAGCCTCGACCCGGGCCAGATCATCGTCGGCATCATCAGCCTGATCGCCGGCCTCGGCCTGCAACGCCATGGCCATCGCCTGGAAGCCGCACAGCCGGAGCCGTTCAGCGACCGGCAGGACGCGGTCAAGCGCCTGCTCACCGAGCAGTTCATCACCTTTCCGCGCTTTGTCTTGAGTGGTGCCTGGTGGCGCACCTGGCGCGAACGCCACCGGCATCATTGAGGGTCAGGCGAACACCGTCACCGTCTGCCGGCTGATCGCCAGCAACTCGCCTGCGGCATTCCAGGTGCAGGCGGCGGTATGCCCGTAGCCATCGCGGGAATGCTCGATCACCGCGCAGTACTTGCACCAGTCCAGGGTGCTCAGGCTGGCCACCGGCTGGACGAATTCGATGGTCCAGGTCAGGGTGCTGCCGGCCGCCGGCTTGCTCAGCCAGGGCAAGGTCGCCGGCGGCCAGGCATCCACCAGCGCCAGCAGATGGGCCTCGGTCACCGGCTCTTCCACCGCATCGCGCAGACGCATCCAGCCACCCATCTGGCGATCGGGCTTGTTGGCGAACGGCAGGCTGCCAATACCCCAGCGCATCGACAGGAAGCGGATGTATTCCGGGGTCACACCGGGGATATAGGGCATTTCCGGGCTGGACTCGGCCAGGCTCTTCATCTCCACCGCCGGCAGCGCCGGGATATCGATCACCGAATTGCGCCCGGCACCGAAGCTGCCCTGCACCAGGGTCACCGTCTGGCCGTTCTGGATCGCCCGACCCAGCAGCGAGCTGACCGCCTTGCCTTCACGCAGCAGTTCCACTTCGAAGCTGATCGGTACATTGGGCTCGGCAGGACCGACAAAGGTGATGGCCAGCGAGCGTACCGGACGCTCCGGCGATACCCGGGCGTGCATGGCCTCATACACCAGCGCCGCCATCAGGCCGCCAAAACAGGCGCGCCCCTGGGCCCATTCGGCGGGGATCACTACCTCCTGCGGGCGCTGGCGGACGGCGGTGAGCAGTTGGGAAAAATTCATGCGGACCTCGTCCTGCGGAAAAGTCCTACGATCTTAAGAGCAGACATGGACGGGAGGCAGGCCGCATAACTGCCAATTCAGCGGCCTATCGCTCGTCGATATGCTTGAGCAGGCGGGCCAGGGTCTTGTCGGCCTTGCGCTCGGCGTCCACCAGTTGCGCCTGCCATTGCGCCACCAGCGGCGCCAGGTCCGCCTGTTTTTCCGCCTGGGTCAGCCATTGCAGGAGGTCGTGCCAGTGGCCGAGATCGTCCTGGGCGTTCTTCAGTTCGGCACGCATCGACTTGCCGATCCGGCTCAGCTTCGGATACGCCTCGGTGCCATAACGCGCGCGCTTGATCAGCAGGCGCAGACGGTGACGATCATGGGCGGGGTCGTGCATGGCCTTGACGATGGTCTTCCACTGCTTGTCCAGGCGCTTGCTGATGCGTTTGCCGAGGTCCGGCACCAGTCGCTGATGGTCGATGGCACGAAGAAAGCCGGGGAAGGCGTCGATGATCGCCAGCAATTTCTGCAACTGCGTGCTGGAAGCCACCGAGGCGAAGATCACCCCCTCCCCCGCCAGGCGTCGCTGCGCGGCCGCCGGCATGTCGCGCTCGACCAGTTGTTCGGCCAGCACCTCGCGGTCGCGCAGTGGCGTGGTCAGGTCGCCGATGGCCTTGCCCGCGCTTTCCAACTGATCCACCCCCGGCAATCCGCGCAGCGGTCGCAGCAGGCTGCGCAGGCGCCGCACCGTGGTGCGCAGGTCATGCAGCGCCTCGCTGTCGGTGTTCGCCGCCAGGCGTGCCTGGCACGCCATCAGGCGTACCTGCAGGCCAAGGATCTCGGCGACGACGTGATCGAACATCTTCGACATGCCACCCCCTCATTGCTCAGCGTCCGGCGCGGGACTCGCGAATATAGAAACGGGCTTTCTCGGCTTTCTTGGTGCAGCCCTCGAAGGCCTCGAATTGTTGCTGGGTCTTGGCGCCGGTCAGCAGCGACAGGGCCTTGGAATAGCTGACGGTGCCGGCGAAACCTTCGGCCTTGGCCAGGTCGAGTTCTTTCCAGGCGGCGTCGAGCTGGGAGCCGCAACTGTCACGATAGGCCGTCTTGCCCGCGCAGCCAGCCAGGGCCAGAACGATCAGGGGCAGGGTAATCCAGGCTTTCATGGGGTGTTACCTCAAAAGGATAAATCGGTGATGTTGCCGTGTTCGACGGCGCGGCCATTGAAAAGTGCCATGACCAGCGTAGCCCAGCGCCGACGGTGATTGAAGCGCAGCGGTGAACAGGTGCATTGTTACGTCATGTGACAGGGGGTCGAACCATGAAAAAGCGCGTGGCACTGGTGTTGGGCTCGGGCGGTGCCCGGGGGTATGCGCATATCGGCGTGATCGAGGAAATCGAGCGGCGCGGCTACGAGATCGCCTGTATCGCCGGCTGTTCCATGGGTGCGGTCATCGGCGGGATCTATGCCGCCGGCAAGCTGGAGGACTACCGCAACTGGATCGAAAGCCTCGACTACCTGGATGTGCTGCGCCTGGTCGACGTGAGTTTCCGCCTGGGCGCGATCCGCGGCGAAAAGGTCTTCGGCCAGATCCGCAAGATCGTCGGCGAGATCAATATCGAGCAGTTGCGCATCCCCTACACGGCGGTCGCCACCGACCTCACCAACCAGCAGGAGATCTGGTTCCAGGAAGGCTGCCTGCACCAGGCCATGCGCGCCTCGGCGGCGATTCCCAGCCTGTTCACCCCGGTGGTCCAGGGCAACCGCACCCTGGTCGACGGCGGCATCCTCAACCCGTTGCCGATCATTCCGGTGGTGTCCAGTCACTGCGACCTGATCATCGCGGTCAACCTCAATGCCACCAACCAGAAGCACTACGTGCTGCCGGTGATCGAACGGCCGGCGGCATTCAAGCTGCGCTTCAACCAGTTGATCAGCTCGGTGGGCTCGCGCCTGCCGTTCCGCCGCAAGCAGGCCGAGGCGCTGCTGGGGCTGGAGAAGGAACTGGAGCTGGAGCAGGACCTGCCTGCCGAACCTGCACCGGTCCCCAACCCGTGGCTGGCCGACGCTGCCAGCCCCAAGGCCCAGCAACCTTCGGCGGCGCCGGAAAGCGACGGCGCACCGCGTTCGGCCACGGGCTCGTTCATCGTCGACAACGTCGGACCGGCGTCGCTGCTGGACCTGATCAACCAGAGCTTCGAAGTGATGCAGACCTCGCTGGCGCAATACAAGATCGCCGGGTATCCCCCGGATGTGCTGGTCAACGTGCCGAAGCGGGTGTGCCGCTTCTTCGAGTTCTACAAGGCGCCGGAGCTGATTGCCCTGGGCAGGGAGATTGCCCGGGATACGCTGGATAACTATGAGGCGGAGAAGCGCTGACCTGCTGGTTATTCGTGGGTCTTGCCGGCCTCATCGCTGGCAACGCCAGCTCCCACAGGTTTTGCGGTGTACGCGGA
>NZ_JBMDIJ010000057.1:0-41525 GCF_057808595.1 Pseudomonas sp. FG98
GTTTTACGACGGCTTCGCCGCCGATCGCGGCTAACAGCCGCTCCCACAGGGTCCGTGTTGCACCAGGTTGAGATGTGTAGATACCTATGCAGCGATGGGGCCGGTAATGACAACCAAGTTGTCCGACCTGCCTCTATCGCTGGCAAGCCAGCTCCCACAAGGTTATCAGCAGATTCCGATTGTTCTATCAGTACCCAACGGCTATAGCCAAAACCAATCATCAACATCACTTTTGCCAATGAGCATTAACTGGCTCTATTGGCTAGGATCTCTCCATCAAGTTTTTACAAACCCTGAAGGAGAGACACCCGATGCCTATCATCAACAGCCAGGTCAAACCGTTCAACGCAACTGCTTACCACAAAGGCGAATTCGTTCAGGTCTCCGAAGCGGACCTGAAAGGCAAGTGGTCCGTAGTGTTCTTCTACCCAGCCGACTTCACTTTCGTATGCCCGACCGAGCTGGGCGACCTGGCCGACAACTACGCCGAGTTCCAGAAACTGGGCGTTGAAATCTACGGCGTATCCACCGATACCCACTTCACCCATAAAGCCTGGCACGACACTTCCGACACCATCGGCAAGATCCAGTACCCGCTGATCGGTGACCCGACCCACATCATCTCGCGCAACTTCGACGTGCTGATCGAAGAAGCCGGTCTGGCTGATCGCGGTACCTTCGTGATCAACCCTGAAGGCCAGATCAAGATCGTCGAACTGAACGACGGCGGCGTCGGCCGTGACGCCAGCGAGCTGCTGCGCAAGGTCAAGGCTGCCCAGTACGTTGCCGCCCACCCAGGTGAAGTCTGCCCGGCCAAGTGGAAAGAAGGCGAGGCCACCCTGGCTCCATCGCTGGACCTGGTTGGCAAGATCTAAGTGATGCACAAGTCGGTGGCGGTCTTCCGCACCTAGCTGCTGTACCGCCCCGCAAAACGCCCGGGCGCTTTCGCCCGGGCGTTTGTATTTCTACCGTATGAAAAAAGGAATCGCCCGTATGTTGGACGCCACGCTTAAAACTCAGTTGAAAGCCTACCTGGAGCGGGTCACTCAGCCGATCGAGATCGTCGCCTCCCTCGATGACGGCGCGAAGTCCCGCGAACTTCACGACCTGCTGCGCGAGATCGCCAGCCTGTCGACCCTCATTACCCTGCGCGAGGACGGCAGCGACGCCCGCGTCCCATCGTTCTCGCTCAACCGCCCTGGTGGAGAGATCAGCCTGCGTTTCGCCGGCATCCCCATGGGCCACGAATTCACCTCCCTGGTATTGGCCCTGCTGCAAGTCGGTGGTCACCCGTCCAAGGCCAGCGCCGAACTGATCGAACAGGTCGCCGGGCTGGAAGGCGAATTCAACTTCGAAACCTACTTCTCGCTGTCCTGCCAGAACTGCCCGGACGTAGTCCAGGCGCTGAACCTGATGGCGGTGCTCAACCCTAACGTGCGCCATGTCGCCATCGACGGTGCGCTGTTCCAGGCCGAAGTCGAATCGCGCCAGGTCATGGCCGTGCCCAGCGTGTACCTCAATGGTGAAGTGTTCGGCCAGGGCCGCATGGGCCTGGAAGAAATCGTCGCCAAGCTCGATACCGGCTCCAGCGCCCGCCAGGCCGACAAGCTCAACGCCAAGGACGCCTTCGACGTGCTGGTGGTCGGCGGTGGTCCTGCCGGTGCCGCAGCAGCGATCTATGCGGCGCGCAAAGGTATCCGCACCGGTGTTGCGGCCGAGCGTTTCGGCGGCCAGGTGCTGGACACCATGGCCATCGAGAACTTCATCTCGGTGCAGGAAACCGAAGGCCCGAAACTGGCCACGGCGCTGGAAGAACACGTCAAGCAGTACGACGTCGACATCATGAACTTGCAACGCGCCGACGCCCTGGTTCCGGCCACCGACGGCGGCCTGCACCAGGTGCGCCTGAACAGCGGCGCGACCCTCAAGGCCAAGACCGTGATCCTGGCCACCGGTGCCCGCTGGCGTGAAATGAACGTGCCCGGTGAGCAGCAATATCGCAGTCGTGGCGTGGCCTACTGCCCGCACTGCGATGGCCCGCTGTTCAAGGGCAAGCGCGTGGCGGTGATCGGTGGCGGCAACTCCGGCGTGGAAGCGGCCATCGACCTGGCCGGGATCGTCGCCCAGGTGACCCTGATCGAGTTCGACAGCCAGTTGCGTGCCGACGCCGTGCTGCAACGCAAGCTGCACAGCCTGCCGAACGTCAAGGTGATTACCAGTGCGCTGACCACCGAGGTGCTGGGGGACGGGCAGAAGGTCAACGGCCTGCGCTACAAGGACCGCACCACGGACGCCGAGCATGAACTGGCGCTGGAAGGCATCTTCGTGCAGATCGGCCTGCTGCCGAACACCGACTGGCTCAAGGGCACCGTCGAGCTGACTCCGCGTGGCGAGATCATCGTCGACGCCAAGGGCCAGACCAATGTGCCGGGTGTGTTCGCTGCCGGTGACGTGACCACGGTGCCGTACAAGCAGATCGTCATCGCCGTGGGCGAGGGCGCCAAGGCATCGCTGGCGGCCTTCGATCACCTGATCCGCACCTCCGCACCAGCCTGACCGACCTCATCGCTGGCAACGCCAGCTCCCACAGGGTCCGCGTCGAGCACAGATACTGTGACTGGCCCAGAACCCTGTGGGAGTCGGCGTTGCCGACGATGAGGCCATCAACCTCGACATCGATCTCGCTGGCCTGTGTTGTTCTTTCGGGCCTTATCGCTGGCAACGCCAGCTCCCACAAGAGTCGCGGCGCATGCGATCCCTGTGGGAGCTGGCGTTGCCAGCGATGATCGCCCAGACAATAAAAATCCCGGCCAATGACCGGGATTTTTTGTTCAACAGGGACTCAATGCGCCCCCGCCGCCTTGTTCAGATCACTCTCCTGCCACTCGGTATACACACAGGCATCCGCCACCGCCCAGCGCACCTTCACCTCGTCACCCGGCTTCATCGACATGCCGGCAGCGGAAAGCGCCTTCACCGTCATCTGCGTACCGCCCGCGGTCACCACGCTGCAGGTCTGGCTTTCGCCGAGGAACAACACCTCACCCACCTTGGCGGTCACTTCATTCCAGCCGGCCGGCAGCGGCTCGACGGCAGCCTGTTCGCGGCTCAGGGCCAGGGCCTTCTCCGGCCGCACCATCAGCAACACCTCCTGCCCGTCACTCACACCCGCAGTCAGGCGCATCGCTACCGGCTGCCCTTCGAAACTGGCCGCACCGTTGCCCTGGGCCTTGACCCGCAGGAAGTTGGAGTTGCCGAGGAACGACGCGACGAAGGCATTCGGCGGGTTCTGGTACAGGTCATAGCCGGTGCCCAGGCCGACGATCTTGCCGTGGCTGAAGATCGCAATGCGCTGTGACAGGCGCATGGCTTCTTCCTGGTCGTGGGTCACGTAGACGATGGTGATGCCCAGCCGGCGGTGCAGTTGGCGCAGCTCGTCCTGCAGGTCCTCGCGCAGCTTCTTGTCCAGCGCCCCGAGCGGTTCGTCCATCAGCAGGATACGTGGCTCGTAGACCAGCGCCCGGGCAATCGCCACCCGCTGCTGCTGGCCGCCGGATAACTGCGCCGGGCGGCGATGGGCGAACTTCTCCAGTTGCACCAGCTTGAGCATGGCGTCCACCTGCTTGTCGCGCTCGGCGGCGCTGCGCTTGCGGATGGCCAGGGGGAAGGCGATGTTGTCGCGCACCGACAGGTGCGGGAACAGCGAGTAGCGCTGGAACACCATGCCGATATCGCGCTTGTGCGGTGGCACGTTGACCAGCGACTGACCGCTGACCAGGATCTCGCCGCTGCTCGGCGTCTCGAAACCGGCCAGCATCGACAGCGTGGTGCTCTTGCCCGAGCCGCTGGAGCCGAGGAAGGTGAGGAACTCGCCGTCCTGGATCTCCAGATTGATGTTGTCCACCGCGGCAAAGTCGCCGTAGTGCTTGTTCAGGTTGCGCAGGCTGACGAGGGTCTTGGCCTGGGCTGGATCTTTGATCACTGCACTCATTGTTCTGTTCTCCGGGCGCTCAGGCGCTGACTTCGTTGCGCCGGCGCAGGGCGGCGGCGATCACCATGACCAGTACCGACAGGCCGATCAGCAGCGTCGAGGCGACGGCGATCACCGGAGTCAGGTCCTGGCGCAGGGTGGTCCACATTTTCACGGGGAGGGTCTGCAGGTTGGGGCTGGCCATCATCACGCTGAGCACCACTTCATCCCACGACACGAGGAAGGCAAACAGCGCCCCGGCGATCATCCCCGGGCGAATCGCCGGGAAGGTCACCTTGAACACCGCCTGCAAACGCGAGGCACCGCAGATCACCGCAGCATCCTCGATGGATTGGTCGAACAGCTTCAGCGAGTTGATGATGGAAATGATGGTGAAGGGCAGGGCGACGATCACGTGGCTGACCACGAAGGAAAACAGCGTGCCGGTCCAGCCCAGCTTGAGAAACAGTGCGTACACCGCCACGGCGATGATCACCAGCGGCACGATCATCGGCAGGGTGAACAGGCCATAGAGCATCTCCCGGCCAGGGAAGCGCCCGCGCACCAGGGCGAAGGCGGTGGGCAGGCCCAGGGCCACGGCGCAGATCGTGGTCAGTACGGCGACCTTGAGGCTGGCCAGGGCCGCGTCCATCCACTCGGCATTGGAGAAGAATTGGCCGTACCACTTCAGGGTCCAGCCCGGTGGCGGGAATACCAGCCACTGCGAGGAGCCGAACGACAGCAGGACGATAAAGACGATCGGCAGCAGCAGGAACAGCGCGATCAGCCCGGTGGTGGCATAGAGTCCGACGCGCATGCGCCGGCTCATGGCATTGGGGGTCAGGAGCATGGTCGCTTACCTCGCGTTGCCAACCGGGGATTCCGGTTGCAGCTTCAGATAGAAGTAGAACAGCACCAGGGTGATGACGATCAGCAACGCCGCGGCGGCGCTGGCCAGGCCCCAGTTGAGGAACGACTGCACCTGCTGGACGATGAATTCCGGCAGCATCATGTTCTGCGCGCCGCCGAGCAGGGCCGGGGTCACGTAGTAACCCAGCGACATCACGAACACCATCAGGGCCCCGGAGAACAGGCCCGAACGGCACAGCGGCAGGAACACCTTGAAGAAGTTGGTCCAGGGGCTGGCACCGCAGATCGAGCCGGCCTGCAGGACCATCGGATCGATGGCCTGCATGGTCGCCTGCAGCGGCAGGACGATGAACGGAATCATGATGTAGCTCATGCCGATGACCACGCCGGTAAGGTTATGCACCATCTCCAGCGGGGCATCGATGATGCCCATGGCCATCAACGCCTTGTTGATCACCCCGGAGGCCTGCAGTAGCACCAGCCATGAGTAGGTGCGGGCCAGCAGGCTGGTCCACATCGACAGCAGCACGATGTTCAGCAGCCAGCGGCCCCAGCCGCGCGGCACCAGGGTGATCGCCCAGGCCAGGGGAAAGCCGAGCAGCACGCTGATCAGGGTGACCAGGCCGGCCACCGAGAAGGTGTTGAACAGCACCCGGGCATAGGCCGAGTTGGCGAACAGTTGCTCGTAGTTGCCCAGCCCCGGCACCGGTTCCAGCACGCCGCGCAGCAGCAGGCCGATCAGCGGTGCGAAGAAGAACAGGCCGAGGAACAGCAGGGCCGGCAGCAGGTTGCGGCTGCCGCGCCAGCGTTGGCGCAGGCTGGGCGATGACTTCATGGCCGCTCCCTGGGCGCCGGTAGCGCTGGCACCGGTCGCCGATTGCAAGGCGTTGATGGCGACTTTCATTTGACCAGCCACTCATTCCAGCGGGTTGCGATTGCCGGACCGTTCTTCGCCCAGTAGGCGAAATCGAGAGTGACCTGATCCTGAGCGTAGGCGGTCGGCAGGTTCGGTGCGAGTTCAGGTTTGAGCAGGCTGACCGAA
The DNA here is from genome assembly GCF_057808595.1 of Pseudomonas sp. FG98. NCBI lineage: Bacteria > Pseudomonadati > Pseudomonadota > Gammaproteobacteria > Pseudomonadales > Pseudomonadaceae > Pseudomonas > Pseudomonas sp. FG98. The sequence continues at coordinate 5,883 of NZ_JBMDIJ010000057.1, forward strand.
TCCAGGTTCACCGGGGCGTAGGCGGTCTGGTTGGCGAACTCGGCCTGGCCCTGGGCACTGGCAGCGTTGGCCAGGAACTTCATGGCCGCGTCCTTGTTCTTGGCGCCTTTCGGTACCACGAGGAAATCGGCCATGACCAGGTTCTGCTTCCAGCTCACGCCGACCGGGGCGCCGTCCTGTTGCAGGGCGTAGACCCGGCCGTTCCAGAACTGGCCCAGGCTCGCTTCGCCGGAAGCCAGCAGTTGCTGGGACTGGGCACCGCCGCCCCACCAGACGATGTCTTTCTTGATGGTGTCGAGTTTCTTGAAGGCGCGGTCGAGGTCCAGCGGGTAGAGCTTGTCGGCCGGGACACCGTCGGCCAGCAGGGCCAGTTCCAGTACGCCGGGGCTCGGCCACTTGTACAGGGCGCGTTTACCCGGGTAGGTCTTGGTGTCGAACAGCGCGCTCCAGTCCACCGGCTTGTTGGCACCGAGCTTGCCTTCGTTGTAGCCGAGCACGAAGGAGAAGAAGAACGAGCCTACGCCGTGGTCGGAAACGAAACGCGGGTCGATGCGATCGCGCTGGATGGTCTTGAAGTCGAGCGGTTCGAGCAGGCCTTCGGCGGCGGCGCGCAGGGCGAAGTCGGCTTCGACGTCGACCACGTCCCACTGCACGTTGCCACTCTCGACCATGGCCTTGAGCTTGCCGTAGTCGGTGGGGCCGTCTTGCACCACCTTGATGTTGCTGCTCTTGGTGAAGGGTTCGGCCCAGGCGGCTTTCTGCGCGTCCTGGGTGGTACCGCCCCAGCTGACGAAGTTAAGGCTGTCGGCGGCCTGGGAGACCTGACATGCCAGGGTCAGCAGGCTGGCGGACAGCACTGCGGTTACACGTTTGTTCAACAGCATGGTTACGCCCTCGTTGCTTTTGTTATTCGAGGCGGGCTTTCTGTCGCCCGCCAATCAGTTCGGGGAGCAGCTTTTGCAAAAGTGTGGTTGGCCGTTTGTGATTGTAGGTGCCGGCCTGCAGTTTTAAGGTCTACGGGATATCATATTATGGTATTCCAAGCTTTTGGCAAGAGGGATGGGGCGACCGGCCATCACTCGGGGGCTGTTTTCTGGTTTGGGGGCTTGTGGTGGAGCTGAGGGCTTCATCGCTGGCAAGCCAGCTCCCACAGGTTCGGCAGCGACGCGGACACTGTGGGAGCTGGCTTGCCAGCGATGAGGCCCTCAAGGGCGATGAAGGTGCTGGAAGTCAGCCCACCATCCCTTCTTCAAAAGGAATACTCTGCACCACCTCCAGGTCATACCCGGTCAACCCGGCATATTTCAGCGGCGGGCCAAGGTGACGCAGCTTGCCGACGCCCAGGTCCTGCAGGATCTGCGCCCCGGTGCCGACTTCCGAATAGGTCCGGGTCTGCCCGCGCTGATACGGCCGCGGTGGCTGGGTCAGTTGCGGCACCCGCTCCAGCAGGGCCTGGGACGACTCATGACTGGCCAGGATGACCACTACCCCGGCACCTTCGGCGGCGACCTTCTGCAATGCGGCCCACAAAGTCCAGTTGGCCGGCCCGGCATATCCGGCACCGACCAGGTCGCGCAACGGATCGATCACATGCACCCGCACCAGGGTCGGCTGTTCGCGACGGATATCGCCCATGACCATGGCCATATGCACTCCACCCTCGATGCGATCCTCGTAGGTCACCAGGCGGAAGGTGCCATGCACGGTGGGCAGTTCACGCTCGCCGATGCGCTTGACCGTCTGCTCGGTGCTCAGGCGGTAGTGGATCAGGTCGGCGATGGTGCCGATCTTGATGCCGTGGCGGGCGGCGAAGATTTCCAGGTCGGGGCGTCGGGCCATGGTGCCGTCGTCGTTGAGCACCTCGACGATCACCGAAGCGGGGGAGAAGCCTGCCAGTCGCGCCAGGTCGCAGCCGGCCTCGGTATGCCCGGCGCGGGTCAGCACGCCGCCTTCGCGGGCGCGCAAGGGGAAGATATGCCCGGGCTGGACCAGGTCTTCCGCCCGGGCGTTCGGCGCAACGGCCGCAGCCACGGTGCAGGCGCGGTCGGCGGCGGAAATGCCGGTGGTGACGCCCCGCGCCGCCTCGATCGACACGGTGAACGCCGTGCTGAAGGCGCTGCCATTGGCCGGCACCATCTGTTCCAGGCCCAGGCGCTGGCAGTGCTCGTCGGTCAGGGTCAGGCAAATCAGCCCGCGCGCCTCGCGGGCCATGAAGCTGATCGCGGCGGCGTCGCAACGCTCGGCGGCGATCAGCAGGTCGCCTTCGTTTTCCCGGTCCTCGTCGTCCACCAGCAGGACCATCTTGCCCTGGCGATAATCCTCGAGGATTTCTTCGATGCTGTTGAAAGCCATTGCTGCGCGCTCACTGTGGTTCGGTAAGAATTATGGTATACCATAATACGAATTTACCCGATTGAGGAGCATGACCCGATGAAGGCCTACTGGATTGCCCATGTCGATGTGACCGATGCGCAGCAGTACCAGGAATACACCAGCCGTGCTCCGGCGGCGTTCGCCGCGTTCGGCGGCAAGTTGCTGGCGCGTGGCGGGCGCAGCGAAGCGATGGAGGGCAGGGCGACGCCGCAGCGCAGTGTGGTGATCGAGTTCGAGTCGTATGAACAGGCCGTGGCCTGCTATCGCTCGGCGCAGTATCAGGAAGCCTGCGCCCATCGGCAGGGCGTGGCGAAAGCGGAAGTGATCATTGTGGAAGGCTACGAGCCCTGAATCATCGCTGATCCAGGGCTCGCAGTGGTTCAGGCCATGCCGGGCAGTTCGTGAGGGCGCAGGTCGAACACCAGCACTTCGGCGTCTTCACCCTTGCTCAACTCGACGATCTGCTCCTGACGCAGGCGCACGCCGTCGCCTTCGACCAGTTGCAGGCCATTGAGTTGCACGCTGCCACGGGCCACATGCACGTAGGCGTTGCGGTTGGCCGGCAGTTTCAGGGTGGCGCTTTCCTCACCGTCGAACAGGCCGGCATAGACCCGCGCGTCCTGACGGATATGCAGCGAACCGTCGACACCGTCCGGCGAGATGATCAGCTTCAGCCGACCACGTTTTTCCTCGGCAGCGTAATGCGCCTGTTGATAGCGCGGCTCGGCACCGCTGACCGCCGGGACGATCCAGATCTGCAGGAAGTGCACCGGCTCGTCATGGGAGTGGTTGAACTCGCTGTGGGTCACGCCACGGCCCGCACTCATCAGTTGCACGTCGCCCGGGCGGATCACCGAACCGGTGCCCATGCTGTCTTTGTGTTCCAGCGCACCTTCCAGCACGTAGGAGAAGATCTCCATGTCGCGGTGCGGGTGCTGGCCGAAGCCCTTGCCCTCGCTGACCCGGTCATCGTTGATCACCAGCAGGTCGGAAAAGCCCTGCTCGGCCGGGTTGCGGTAGTGAGCGAAGGAAAAGGTGTGGAACGACTTGAGCCAGCCATGGTTGGCCAGGCCACGATCGGAAGCTTTGCGCAGGGTCAGCATGATGTATCTCCTTGTCAGGTCGGGGTTGCGAAAGGGCAACCGCGTTTCGATGGAGCTAGATTACTGTTTACCGGCCAAGGCAATAAGTAGATGGTTGAGGAATCACTGTCATCTATGGGTGGACAATCTGAAAGGCTTTTCCGATTCAGCGAGAGGAAGAGTCATAATGCGTCGCTCTGTTTTCCTGATCTGCGGTGACTCCCTTCGATGAAAAGCGTGGCCATGGTGCTGTTCCCGGATTTTCTCCTGCTCGACATGGCAGGGCCGCTGGAGGTGTTCTCCATTGCCAACCGCTACCTGCCCGCCGAGGCGCACTACCGGATTACCACCCTTGGCGCGATACCCGGCGCCATCCGCGCGTCCAATGGCGTGACTGTGCTGCCCGATGCCCCGATCGAGCCCAGGGGGGAGTGGGATCTGCTGCTGGTACCGGGCGGGCCGGGGGCCTACAACGAAATCTGTCCGCCCCTGAGCCTGTGGCTGCAGGATGTCGCCAGCCGGGCGCGCTGCTACGGCTCGATCTGCACCGGTGCCTTCATCCTTGGTCATGCCGGCCTGCTCGACGGTTATCGCTCGACCACCCACTGGCACTACACCGAGCGGCTGATCAAGGCCTTTCCCAAGACCCAGGTGGAAACCGACCAGATCTTCGTCCGCGACCGCCAGTTGATCACCTCCGGTGGTGTCACTGCCGGCATCGATCTGGCCCTGGCGGTGGTCGCCGAGGACCATGGCAAGAAGGTCGCCCAGGATGTCGCCAAGGTGCTGCTGGTGGTGATGAAGCGCCAGGGGGGCCAGGCCCGTTTCAGCCCGCTGGCCGGGCCGGTGGCCAAGGAAGAGACACCGATTACCCGGGTGCAGAACCATGTTCTCGAACATCTCGACCAGCCGTTCGGTATCGAGCGCATGGCGGCCTTGGCGGCGATGAGTCCGCGGCATTTTTCTCGGGTATTCATGCGTGAGGTGAACATGACGCCCATGGCCTTCCTGCAGAACGCCCGCATCGACCGCGCCCGTGAATTGCTGGAAAGCGAGGACCTGCCATTGAAGACCGTGGCCTGGCGCAGTGGGTTTGGTAGTGTGCGCTATATGCGCCAGGTGTTCAGCGAGCGTCTGGGCGTGACCCCCAGCGAGTACCGCGAGCAGTTCGGCTGACGCGGACCCTGTGGAAGCTGGCTTGCCAGCGATTGCAGTTGTGAATTCACCGCCGCCATCGCTGGCAATGCCAGCTCCCACAGGTTGTGTGGCGTTCTCGCGACCCTTGTGGGAGCCGGCGTTGCCGGCGATGAGGCCCTCAGCAACAGCAGAAGTCTGTTGTTAATTCCACAGGGTTTGTGTTCAACCGAAAACGAAAAAGGGGCGCCTTCTCAGGCGCCCCTTTTTTTCAGCCAATGGACTCCATCAAGCCCACGGACGATCGCCATTCTCGTCCTTGACCCGGGTCGGCAGGCCCATCACGTCAAGCGCGTGCAGGAACGGCTCGGCCGGCAGTTCCTCGACGTTGACCATGCGCTGCACATCCCACTGACCACGGGCGACCAGCAGGGCCGCCGCTACTGGCGGTACGCCAGCGGTGTAGGAAATGCCCTGGCTGTCGGTCTCGGCGTAGGCTTCTTCGTGGTCGGCCACGTTGTAGATGAAGACTTCGCGCGGCTGGCCATCCTTGGTGCCCTTGACCAGGTCACCGATGCAGGTCTTGCCGGTGTAGCCAGGGGCCAGCGAGGCTGGATCCGGCAGTACGGCCTTGACCACTTTCAGCGGTACCACTTCCAGGCCTTCGGCGGTCTTCACCGGTTGCTCGGAGAGCAGGCCGAGGTTCTTCAGCACGGTGAACACATTGATGTAGTGCTCGCCAAAGCTCATCCAGAAACGCACGTTGGGCACGTCGAGGTTCTTCGACAGCGAGTGCACTTCATCGTGGCCGGTGAGGTAGAGGTTCTGCGAGCCGACCACCGGCAGGTCGTCGGTACGCTTCACTTCGAACATGGTGTTGCTGGTCCACTGGCTGTTCTGCCAGCTCCACACCTGCCCGGTGAATTCACGGAAGTTGATTTCCGGATCGAAGTTTGTGGCGAAGTACTTGCCGTGGGACCCGGCATTGACGTCGAGAATGTCGATCGAGTCGATGCGGTCGAAATACTGCTGCTTCGCCAACGCCGCGTAGGCGTTGACCACACCCGGGTCGAAGCCGACACCGAGAATGGCGGTAATGTTCTTCTGCTGGCATTCCTCGAGGTGTTTCCACTCGTAGTTGCCATACCAGGGCGGGGTTTCGCAGATCTTGCCCGGTTCTTCGTGGATCGCGGTGTCCAGGTAGGCGACACCGGTATCGATGCAGGCACGCAGCACCGACATGTTGAGGAAGGCGGAACCGACGTTGATCACGATCTGCGAGTCGGTCTCGCGGATCAGCGCCTTGGTCGCCTCGACATCGAGGGCATTGAGCGAGAAGGCCTGGATGTCGGCGGGAACCTTGAGGCTACCCTTGGCCTTGACGCTGTCGATGATGGCCTGGCATTTGGAGATGTTCCGCGACGCAATTGCAATACGACCGAGTTCGTCGTTGTGCTGCGCGCACTTGTGGGCCACCACCTTGGCGACACCTCCTGCACCAATGATAAGAACGTTCTTCTTCAATTTATCTCTCTCTCCCTTATCTGCCAGCTCAGGAAAGGCTGGACAGGTAATCTTCGAAACCGAACTCACGAACCAGCTCGACGCTACCGTCGAGTTGTTTCACTACGATGGACGGCATTTTCAGGCCGTTGAACCAGTTTTTCTTGACCATGGTGTAGCCAGCCGCGTCCACGAACGACAGCCGATCGCCGATGGTCAGCGGACGATCGAATTGGTACTCGCCGAAGATGTCACCGGCCAGGCACGACTTGCCGCAGACCATGTAGGTGTGCTCGCCGTCGTTGGGGGCCATCTTGGCGTTGAGGCGGTAGATCAGCAGGTCGAGCATGTGCGCTTCGATCGAGCTGTCGACCACGGCAAGGTGCTTGCCGTTGAACAGGGTGTCGAGGACGGTGACTTCCAGCGAGGCGCTGTTGGTGATCGCCGCTTCGCCCGGCTCCAGGTAGACCTGTACGCCGTAGGTTTCCGAGAAGCGCTTCAGACGTTCGCAGAAAGCATCGATCGCATAGTCTTCGCCGGTGAAGTGGATGCCGCCGCCGAGGCTGACCCATTCGACCTTGTGCAGCAGGTGGCCGAAGCGTTCCTCGATGGTGCCGAGCATCTTGTCGAACAGGCCGAAATCGCCGTTCTCGCAGTTGTTGTGGAACATGAAGCCGGAGATCTGCTCGATCACGCCCTCGACCTTGACCGGGTCCCACTCGCCGAGGCGGCTGAACGGACGGGCCGGGTCGGCCAGCAGGTAGTCGGAGCTGCTCACCTGCGGGTTGACCCGCAGACCGCGGACCTTGCCTTCGGACGCCTCGGCGAAGCGCTGCAGCTGGCCGATGGAGTTGAAGATGATCTTGTCGCAGTTGTCGAGCATCTCCTCGATCTCGTCGTCGGCCCAGGCCACGCTGTAGGCATGGGTTTCGCCTTCGAACTTCTGGCGACCGAGCTTGAGCTCGTAGAGCGAGGACGAGGTGGTGCCGTCCATGTACTGCTGCATCAGGTCGAACACCGACCAGGTGGCGAAGCACTTCAGGGCGAGCAGGGCCTTGGCCCCGGATTTCTCGCGCACGTAGGCGATCTTCTCCATGTTGCCCAGCAGCTTTTGTTTGTCGATGAGGTAGTACGGGGTCTTGATCACTTCGAGGCTCCGGGTAGGCCAGCCAAAAAAAGAGCCGCATTGTGCCCGTACTCGATACATATCGAAAGGGCGGGATGCGCTTTTGGCGGTGTCAATGGCTATGACGCGCACGGCGATGGCGTTTTGCTCGTCAACGGGTTGCAAAATGTTACGCGAGCTTGGGTGAGGGCAGTGTGACCGTCGGGAAGTTCGCCCAGGCTTGTCGTATCAATGGCGGCAGTGTGTGAAAGGCGAAAGGAAGGTGGATGAATATTGGGTTAACGCGTGGCCGACCCCGGAAACGAAGTCGTCCGCGTGTGGGCTGGCGGGAAGCCTGGTGTAGCCACGCAGGACCGCGTCAGCGGTCCTGTCCTGGAGCGCCTTACACCTCCGATGGAAGTTTGACCTGACGATATGCCAGGGGGATAGCCATGGTGCCGGCGAGAAAGTCGAGATAGCTCGCGTCGGCTGGAGTCAATGCGTTTCTCCCGACCGCGACCAGGCGGGTTGTCCTGTTCGGATGAGCTTCCCAGTACCAGGCATACTCGAGCAACTGGCCAATTGCCAAGCGCAGGACCCGGCGAGTCGAAAGGTCAGACTTGACCTCGAACAGAATCCGTTCGCTGTCGGTGGTCAGGGTGACGTCGACATAATTCTCTTCGCAAACGATTGTCGCCTGCGGGTATTCCTGCTCGAGCTCCTTGCACAGTGCGGCGCGAATCATGTCGTGCTCCGGGGTGCATTCGCGGCCCTCGGAGCCTTTCCTGAAATAGCTCTTCTGTTTTGGCGGAATGGTTACACCGGTTCTGCCTGGGCGTTGAGAACCCGTCTCCGGAGTCGTGAAACTGCCGTCAGGAGTAATGAGCTGATAACGGTTCCAATGCATGATCGGATCTTCGTCGTCTGCATAGGTATCGGCCGGGAACCACTCCAGGTCTTCGGGACGGAATCGAACGTTGAGCATATAGCGCGCCCAGTTGGTGTTTCCCAGGCTGCTCGTGACGCCACCAACATGCTCGATCCCCCTAACCATTTGTGCAAACCAGCCGTTCTTCTTGTAGACCTCAAGCGCGGCGTTGCTTTGGACGTCGTCCAGGAACTCGATGTGTCTGATCCTGGCGACATAACGCCGGCCAGCAGGGCCGATGCTGAACAGCACGACCTCACCAGCACGTTCTCCAGACTTCAGGCGGGTTTTGCGACCTTTGTTCACGCCCTGGAGAAACCCGTACTGCCAGCCTCCGATTTGCCATTCGAAGCGGAAAAGCCATTCTTCGTGGCCATATCCATGTCGTGAGTAATAGGTCGTTCTCGATTCCGTGGCGCTTCCGGTCGGATACTGCCAGTTGGATTCGTTGTGGCAAATGCGGGTGATGTAGGTCATTGCATACCCTGTTCAGATGATGGCTTTACGGCATCATCGCACAAAGCGGTGCTTTACCTGGTCGACCTTCGTGGTCTTGACGAGGGTCAAGCCTGGTCGACGGCAGCAGCGCTAGTCTGCCCGGCACAATGAGGCCCCGCCATGATCTATCCCGTATTGCTGACCCTGCACCTGTTCGCCGCCATCGTCTTTATCGGCACGGTGTTTTTCGAAGTGCTGTTTCTCGGTGGCATCCGTCGCCAGTTGCCCGACCGTTTGATGATGATGCTCGAACATGCCGTCGGACAGCGTGCCCGGCAGTTGATGCCGTGGGTCCTGCTGGTGCTGTTCGGCGCCGGCGTGGGCATGGTTCGCGAGCGCTATGCCGCGCAACTGGCCGAGCCCTGGGCATCCTCTTTCGGCATCCTGCTGAGCCTGAAAATCCTCGTCGCCCTCAGCGTGCTCGGGCACTTCTTCCGCGCACTCTGGCTGTTCCACAGCGGGCGCATGACGGCCAGTGCGGTGCGCTTTATCCATGCCAGCGTCTTTACTCACCTGTTGCTGATCGTGCTGCTGGCCAAGGGCATGTTTTATCTGAGTTGGTAAGCGCGGGCCCGGACAGGGGCGAGCGTGCCGCTCCTGATCGTTTGACCCCGGACATGTCAGGGACTTCAGATTCCATTCAGCTTCAGGATCGATAGTTCCTCCATCGAGCTCAACGGGGGAACTCATATGACCCAGCTTGAATGGAGCAGCCTGCTCCCATTGTCTGTCGGCAGTCATGCCGAGCATCAGGCCCGGTTGTCCCTGCATTTGCACCGTGATCCCGGTCGCGGGGAACTGGAGCAGTTCATCCATCAGTGTTTCGCCAGCATGCACCAGGCCGATGTCCAGCACTATCTGCCGGAACTGCTGGCCCTGCATGACCGTAACGGGCGGATGATCGCAGCGGCCGGGGTACGTCCGGCCCAGACCGGTCCGCTCTTTCTGGAACGTTATCTGGACGAACCCCTCGAGGTCGCGGTTTCACGACTGGCAGGCGGCCCGCTGGGGCGCGATTGCCTGGTCGAGGTGGGCAACCTGGCGTCGCTGAGCGCCGGCAGTGCCCGGATCATCATCATCGTGGTTACCTGGTTGCTGGCCATTCGCGGCCTGAAATGGGTGGCCTTCACTGGTGCAGCTTCCTTGATCAACAGCTTCCAGCGCCTGGGGCTGCAGCCCAGCGTACTGGCGGTGGCCGATCCTGAGCGCCTGGACGGCGAGCAGGGCCAGTGGGGGACCTACTACGCCCAGCGTCCCCGGGTCTTCGCCGGCAACATCGGCTACGGCTTCGAGGCCTTGACCCAGGCCGGGGTATTCCAGCGCCTTGGCTTGCCGGCACTCTCCCAGGGGACCGGTCATGCCGCATGAACTGGAACGTTTTCAGCAGGTACTGACGAACAATGCCCGTGACCGGGGCGACGCCATCGCAATACAGGGTGCCAACCGGCGTTTGACCTGGATGGAACTGCTCGTCGAGGTCGAGGGGCGTGTCCAGGTCTTGCGCCAGCAGGCACCGGGCGCCCTGGTTCTGGCCATTGACAACGGTCCCGAGGCGTTGCTTTGGGATCTGGCAGCGCTGTTCGCCGAGCGGCCGTGCGTGTTCATTCCGTCGTTTTTCAGTGCTGCTCAGTTCGAACATTGCCTGCAGCAGAGCGGTGCCACGCTGGCGTTGGCCGAAGCGCAATGGAGCGATCACTTCGCCGAGCAGGGTTTCAACCAGCAGGACGGCTTCTGGCGACGGGCCGTCGCGGCGCCGGTGGCGCTGCCCGGCGGCACGGCGAAGATCACCTACACCTCCGGCAGCACGGGCCGCCCCAAAGGCGTGTGCCTGAGTGCCGACACCCTGCTGCGGGTGGCTCGGGAACTGGAAACGGCTAGTCGGGCAACCGCTCCCCAGCGCTACCTGGCGGTACTGCCGCTGGGGGTGCTGCTGGAAAACCTCGGCGTCTATGCCGCGTTGATGGCCGGTGCCTGCGTATTGCTCTATCCGCAGGCGCAACTGGGCATCGGCGGTGCCAGCCAGGTGGATTTCAAGCGTCTGCTCGGTGCCGTTGCCCTGAGCGGTGCGCACAGCCTGATCCTGGTGCCGCAACTGTTGATGGGGCTGGTGACTGCCATTGAGCGCGGACTGATGCAGGTCGGCCCTCTACGCTTCGTCGCCGTTGGCGGTGCCCGGGTTTCCCCTGACCTGCTGGCCCGCGCCGAGGCGGTCGGCCTGCCGGTGTTCGAGGGCTATGGCTTGTCCGAGTGCGCATCGGTGGTGGCATTGAACCGCCCGGGGGCGGTACGGCCTGGCAGCGTCGGTAAGCCGTTGCCGCACGTGCAGGTACGCATCGCCGATGACGGCGAAGTCATGGTGGCCGGATCGACCCTGCTGGGTTACCTGGAGGAGCCCGTATCCCATGGGCAGTGGTGGGCTACTGGCGACCTGGGCTACTTCGACGAGCAGGGCTACCTGTACTTGAACGGGCGCAAGAAGCACCAGTTCATCACCAGCTTCGGACGCAACGTCAACCCCGAATGGGTAGAAGCCGAACTGACCCAGGACGGAGTCCTGGCCCAGGCCTTCGTGCATGGCGAGGGCTTGCCGCGCAACAGCGCCTTGCTCTGGCCGCTCGACCCGAATGCCAGTGACGACGCCATCGAACAGGCTGTTCAGCAGTGCAACGCCCGCTTGCCGGATTACGCCAGGGTACATGCCTGGCGGCGCCTGCCGGTCCCCTTCGATAGCCGCGATGAAACCCTGACTGCCAATGGTCGCCCGCGCCGCGAGGCGATCCTGAAGCGTTACCACACCCTGTTATCCGACATTCCGTTGTGAGGTTCACCATGTCCTTTTTCGACACCCTGCAAATGCAAACCGCCCAGGAGCGCCAGGCACTGTTCGCCGTTCCGGTGATCCGCGAGGCGCTGGCCGGTCAGGTCAGCCTGGACAGCTACATCGCGTTCCTGAGCCAGGCCTACCACCATGTCCGCCACACCGTGCCACTGATGATGGCCTGCGGTGCACGCCTGCCGTCGCGCCTGGAGTGGCTGCGCGGTGCGGTCTGCGAATACATCGAGGAGGAGTACGGCCACGAGCAGTGGATCCTCAACGATATCAAGGCCTGCGGCGGTGACTGGGAAGGCGTGCGGGATGGCCGGCCGTCATTGTCCATCGAGCTGATGGTGGCTTATCTCTACGACCTCATCGCCCGTGGCAATCCGGTCGGCCTGTTCGGCATGGTCAACGTGCTCGAGGGCACCAGCATCGCCCTGGCAACACAGGCGGCCGGCACCATCCAGAGCACCCTGGCCCTGCCGGACAAGGCCTTCAGCTACCTCAGTTCCCACGGTGCCCTGGACCAGGACCATATGGTCACCTATCGCAACCTGATGGATCGCCTGGACGACCCCACCGATCAAGAGGCGGTGATCCATGCCGCCAAGGTGGTGTACCGCCTGTACACCGGGATGTTCGAGAGCCTGCCACGGGTGGGCCAACCTGAGGTGCGCCATGCGCTTGTCTGATTCCGTGGTGATCCTGACCGGCGCCAGTGGTGGCATCGGCCTGGAACTGGCCGAGCAACTCTGTGCCGCCGGCGCCAGGGTCCTGGCGGTCAGCCGGCAGATGGGCGAACTGAGCAGTCTGTTGAAGCGCTACCCGCAGCGGCTGTATTGGCAGAGCGCCGACCTGCGCACTGCCGAAGGCCGTGAGCTGGTAGTTGGTCGGGCCCGGGAAATCGGCGGGGTCAACGTGCTGATCAATGCCGCTGGAATCAATCGCTTCGCCTTGCTCGACCAGTTGGACGAGCAAGCGCTCGACGAGTTGCTGGACATCAACCTCAAGGCTCCGCTGCAACTGACCCGAGCCTGCCTGCCCTTGCTGCGGACCCAGGCCAAGGCGCTGGTGGTCAACGTCGGCTCGACCTACGGTTCGATCGGCTATCCAGGCTACGCCACCTATTGCGCCAGCAAGTTCGCCCTGCGTGGTTTTTCCGAAGCGTTGCGCCGCGAGCTGGCCGATACCACGGTCAACGTGCTTTACGCCGCCCCCAGGGCCACCCGCACAAGCATGAACAGCAGCGCCGCCATGGCCCTCAACCAAGCCCTCAAGGTCGGTATGGACGATCCAGCGGACGTTGCTAGGGCGGTGCTCGAAGCTGTGCAGTCCGAGCGCAGCGAGCTTTACCTGGGCTGGCCGGAAAAGCTCTTCGTACGCCTCAACGGCATGCTGCCGGGGGTGGTCGATCGCGCACTGCGCAAGCAGTTGCCAGTGATTCGTCGTCATATCGGTAGCCACTCCAAGGAGTCGATCAAATGAAACGTCTGTTCGTGGCCAGCCTGCTGGCGTTCACACCTTTGACCTGGGCGCTGGACCAGGCGGGTACCCAGCATCTGGGCGAGTTGCAGCAACGCTGGGCACAGATCCAGTATCAGACACCCAAGGACCAGCGTGCCGATGCCTTCGAGAAGCTGGCCGGTGATGCCGCCAGCTTCGTTCATCAATATCCCGGCAAGGCCGAGCCGCTGATCTGGGATGGCATCATCAACAGCAGTTGGGCCGGTGCTACCGGTGGGCTGGGAGCACTGAGCAAGGTCAAGGCGGCGAAGGCCAGCCTGGAGCAGGCGATGAAGCTGGACCCCAACGCACTCCAGGGGTCGGCCTATACCAGCCTGGGTACCTTGTATGACCAGGTCCCCGGCTGGCCGATCGGCTTCGGTGATAGCGACAAGGCCGCGACCCTGCTGCGCCAGGCCTTGCAGATCAACCCCGACGGTATCGACAGCAACTATTTCTGGGCCGATCATCTGTACCGGCAAAAACGCTACGGCGAAGCCCGATTGGCCCTGCAGAAGGCCTTGCAGGCGCCACCGAGACCGGGACGAGAGCTGGCTGACCAGGGTCGGCGTAGCGATATCGATGCTTTACTCAAGGCGATCAAGGATAAACAGGACTGACTATGCGGCTGCTGCTGGTTGAGGACGATACCGCGCTGGGCGAGGGGATCTGCGATGGTTTGCGCCAGGAGGGCTACACCCTTGATTGGCTGCGGGACGGGGCAAGTGGCTTGCATGCGCTGCAGCATGAGGCATTCGACCTGGCGATCCTCGACCTGGGTCTGCCGCGCCTGGATGGCATCGAGCTGCTGCGGCGGTTGAGGGCCGGGGGCGACAGCCTGCCGGTGCTTATCCTCACTGCCCGGGATGCCACCGAGGACCGAATCACCGGTCTGGATGCCGGTGCTGACGACTACCTGGTCAAGCCATTCGACCTCAACGAGCTCAAGGCCCGCTTGCGGGCCTTGCTGCGCCGCAGTGCCGGGCGCGCCAGGGTGCTGATCGAACATGCCGGCGTCAGCCTCGACCCTGCAACCCAGCAGGTGTACTACAACGGCGAGCTGGTGGTCCTGACACCCAAGGAGTATGTGCTGCTGCATGAACTGCTGGCCCAGCCGGGCAAGGTCTTCACCCGCGAGCGCCTGACCCAGTTGCTCTATGGCTGGGACGAAGAGCCGGAGAGCAACACCCTGGAAGTGAACATCTATCACCTGCGCAAAAAGCTGTTCAACGGCCTGATCCGCACCGTGCGTGGTATCGGCTATCTGGTCGAGGGCAAGGCATGAGCTCGCTGCGCCAGAGAACGCTATGGCGGGTGATGCTTTTGCTGGTGCTGGGAACCAGCCTGTTGGCGCTGTACAACTACCACGACAGTCGCCGCGAAATCACAGAAGTCTATGATGCCCATCTTGCGCAGAATGCCCGCCTGTTAGAGGGCGTAATGAGCATTCCGGTCCAGGACGGTAGCCGTGAGGAGCTGTACCAGGCCTTCAACGACGCCTTGGGCAAGGCTGGGCGGCATAGGGTTGGGCATCCCTATGAAAGCAAGCTGGCCTTTCAGGTCTGGGACGATGCCGGTGCCCGGCTGGTTCACACCCCCAGTGCCCCGGTCCTGGGGCCGCTCCTGATCACTTCTGGCTTTGCCGACTTTCCGGTCAATGGCGAGCAATGGCGCGGCTTCGTCCTGCCGGTCCCGGCGCGGCACTGGGTCATCTGGGTCGGCGAACGCGAGGATGTCCGGTACGACCTGATCGATCGGATTGTCCGCCACACCTTGTTTCCTTTCCTGGTCGGCAGCCTCGCCCTGGCCCTGCTGGTCTGGGCCGCGATCGGGTGGGGGCTGCAACCCTTGCAGAACATGGCCAATGTCATACGCGCCCGGCATGCCGATTCCCTGGAGCCGCTGCAACTGGTGCCATTGCCATCGGAGCTGGAGCCCATGCAGGCGGCGATCAATCGTCTGCTGGCACAGATCGAGGACCTGTTGCGGCGCGAGCACCGCTTCATTGCCGACGCGGCCCATGAAATGCGTACCCCACTGGCCATCCTCCGCCTGCATGCGCAAAACGCCCAGGCAGCCACCAGCGAGGCCGAGCGGCAGAAGGCCCTGGGCTTCCTGATTGGCGGCGTCGATCGCTTGACCCGGGTGGTCAACCAGTTGCTGACCCTCGCACGGGTTGAGCCGCGCCTGGGACAACGGGTGATTACGCCGATCAATCTGGCCGAGGTGGTCACCGATACACTGGCCGAGCTGACCCCGTGGATTCTCGACCGTGGGCTGGAGCCGTCACTCGATATAGGTGAGGGCGACCATCATCTGGCGGTCGATCCCGGGGTGCTGGGTATCGCCTTGCAGAACCTGGTGGCCAATGCGGTGGAGCATTCGCCGCCGGGCGGACGTATCACGGTGTCGCTCAGCCAATCTGCCGGTGTGGCCGAGTTGACCGTCGAAGACGAAGGTCCGGGTATCGACGAGGTCAGCCTGTCGCGGGTATTCGAACGCTTCTACAGTCGTAACAGCCCCAACGGCGCCGGGCTCGGCCTGTCCATAGTCGCCACCATCGTCGAGCGCATGGGCGGGCAGGTCCGCCTGGAAAATCGAGCGGCCGGAGGGCTCTCCGCGACCTTGTCGATTCCGCTGGAGCGCTCTGTCGTCGAGGACTTCAGACTTCCTTAAGCTTCAGATGGCACCTTGGCATCGTCTGTTCCGCTTAGCGAGGCCAAGGATATGAAGCGCAATTCGATCACCGACCGATACGGTCGCCTGTCCATCATCATGCACTGGAGCATGGTGCTCCTGTTCGTCGGTATCTACGCCTGTATCGAATTGCGCGGAGCCCTGCCCAAGGGGCATGTCCTGAAGGGACCGCTGCTGGGTTTCCATGGCCTGTTGGGCCTGGCTGTCTTCGCCCTTGTCTGGGTCCGTCTGATCGCTCGCCTGAGTCCCCGACCGCCGGTACGGCCGCAACCCCCGGCCTGGCAGAACGCGTTGGCGAAACTCACTCACCTGGCGCTGTATGTACTGATGATCGTTACACCACTACTGGCCTGGCTGATGCTGGGCGCGGCAGGCAAGCCGCTGCCGTATTGGGATATTGCGCTACCGTCGCCGATCGCTGTCGATCCCGCATTGGCACGGCAACTCAAGGGTTGGCATGAATGGCTGGGGAGTGCCGGTTACTGGCTGATCGGGCTGCATGCAAGTGCAGGCCTCGTCCACCACTACTGGTTCAAGGACAACACCCTGAAGCGCATGTTGCCTGGTCGTTGAGCGTTGCTGGCACTGTCCGCGCTAGTTCCGCAGCGGGCTCTGTTCCATATCAATCAGGCATTTGCCCTTAACAGAATAATGAGCTCGACGGCGCCTGCCGATCGAACCGCAAGGGCCTGGCGTGCGCTGCCTACCAACCTGCTGTAGTTATTCGGGAATTTCACCATGTGGATTAGACAACTACGGATTGGCCTGCGCTCGACCCTGGCATTTTCATCGCTGGGCTTGCTGCTGATCGTTCTGGGGCTTCTTTCGCTGTACCAAATGAACCAGATGGATGGGCATAGCGACGAAGTCAATGACAACTGGCTGCCGTCGATCATGGCCGTCAACGACATGGGGCTGGCCAGTTCACGCATTCGTGCCTTGACCTTGCGCTACGCTCTGGTGGAAGGGGATGCACGCGACAGTACCCTGACCAGTCTGGAAAACGCCAAGCGGGATCTGGAAGCCGCCGAGCGCCGTTACGAGCCGCTGATTTCGTCCAGTGCAGAGCGCACGCTGTATGACAGCTACAAGGCTGCCAAGGCGCTCTACATGGAACAGTCCGCGCTGACCGTTTCCCTGAGCCGCTCCGACGACCTGGCGGCCACCCGCCAGGTGGTGGCGCACAAGCTCGGCGACTATGCCGAGAAGGTCGCCGGCGCCCTCGACGATCTGATCCGGATCAACGATGAAGGTGCCAGGAGCGCTGCGGCCGCCAGCAAGGTCGCGTTCAACGACTCCGTGAAAATGGTGCTTTTCATTATCCTCGCAGCCGTACTGCTGACCGCCGCGCTCGCGCTGATCTTCACCCGTAGCCTGGTCATTCCCTTGGCACAGGCGGTCGAGCAGGCCAGGATCGTGGCCTCCGGCGACCTGACTCGCCACGTCGAGATCAAGGGCCAGGACGAGCCTGCGCAGTTGCTCGATGCGTTGCAGGGCATGCAGGCCAGCCTGCGTGTCACCCTCCAGCACATCGCCGACTCCGCCAGCCAGCTGGCCTCCGCCTCCGAGCAACTGCACGCGGTGACCGAGGAGTCGACCCATGGCCTGCATCAGCAGAATGCCGAAATCGAACAGGCAGCCACTGCAGTCAACGAGATGACCAGCGCCGTGGAGGAGGTAGCGCGCAATGCCGTGAGCACCTCGGAGGCCTCGCGACAAGCCGACCAGACTTCGCGCAACGGTCGCGAGCAGGTGGGGCAGACGGTCAGTTCGATTGTCCGCCTGGCCTAGGACGTCAGCCAGACTTCCGGCAGCGTCGAGGAACTGGCCAATCATGTGCGGGACATCAGCCAGGTATTGTCGGTCATTCGTGCCATTGCCGAGCAGACCAACCTGTTGGCACTCAATGCCGCGATCGAGGCCGCTCGCGCCGGTGACCAAGGGCGCGGCTTTGCCGTGGTGGCCGACGAGGTCAGGGCACTGGCGCACCGTACCCAGCAGTCGACCCAGGAAATCGAGCAGATGATCTCGGTTATCGATCAGGGCACCAGCCAGGCCGTGGCATCGATGCGTACCAGTTGCGAGCGGGTCGATTTCACCCTGCAAGTGGCCCGGGCCGCTGGCGTGGCGCTGGAGGAGATCGCCCAGTCGATTTCAGCTATCAACGAACGCAACCTGGTGATTGCCAGCGCCTCGGAAGAACAGGCCAACGTGGCTCGCGAGGTCGACCGCAACCTGGTGAACATCCGTGACCTGTCGCAGCACAGTTCTGCCGGGGCAGTCCAGACCAGTACCGCGAGCCAGGAGTTGTCGCGGCTGGCGGTCGATCTGAATGGCGTTGTGCAGCGCTTTCAATTCTGAGGTGAAGCGATGGCTCGGCAGATCATGGCGGGCCTTGCCGGTATGCAGTGGACGCCAACCGGAATTATGCAGTCGTACCCTGACCGGTGGATTTTCCAATGCCAACGCAGCCCCAACCCACGTTCAAACTGCGCACGCTGATTCTCTTGTTTGCGTTGCTTTCTGCGCTGGTCACCCTTGGCAACAGCTTCTGGGTGACCTACAGCGTCCAGCGCGAGGCACTGATCCAGGATGCGCTCGAAGACAATGTTTCCTATGCACAAAGAATTTCGCTTGGTGTCGAGCAATTGCTGAGTGGTGACATGGCCCGTCTGGCCTACAGCGCCACGCGCTTGGCCGGCCATCCGGCCGATGGCTCGGCGTTAAGGGAGGAGGTCCGCCGACTATTGGCACAGGACAGCAACTTCAACTCGGTGCTGGCGGCCGGCAGCAAGGGTGAGGTATTGGTTTCGGCGCCAGCGCAAATGGGTTTGGAGGGCAAGCCATTGCGCGACAGGGAACCCGTCGTGCGCCGCACGGCGATGATCAGCGACGCCTTCAAGTCCATTGCCGGCAACCTGGTGATCTTTCTCTCCTGCCCGATGACGGGTACGGATGGCCAATACCTGGGGTTGGTGGGCGGGACCGTCCGGCTGGACCAGAATAACGCACTGCGGAACCTGATAGACCAGCACGTCCGGCATGATGGCGCGTTCGTCTACCTGGTAGACCGCTCAGGCAGGATTCTCTATCACCCCGACCCGCTGCGGGTCGGGACGATGGCGGACGACGCGATTACCAGGGCTGCGCTGAACGGCAAGGCCAGCCTGCAGGACAGCGGGATGCTCGCCGGACTTGCAACGGTGCCCAGTGCGCGATGGGCCGTGGTCTCGTTGCAACCGTTGAATGGCATTGATGAAAGCCTGCGGCGGCTGATGTGGAAGGTCGGCCTGGGGATGATTCCGCTCGGCCTGCTCGGGATCGTGGTGATTCTGTATGCGGGTAATGTCCTTTCCAGTCCCTTGGCGCGGCTGGCCACCTGTGCAGGACAGTTGGACAGCGCGGAAAGCCATGATCGGATTCGAGCCGTGCCCGTGCGCTTTATCGAGGAGTGGCGTATTCGTCGCGCATTGTTGCAAAGTGCCACGTTGCTGCGTGAGAAAATCCTGCGCCTCGACCGCCAAGCGCACAGCGATGCACTGACCGGCTTGCCCAATCGCCGGGCGATGGTGGATGCCATTGCTGCCTGGCAGCGCTCCGGAACGTCATTTGCCGTGATCTCCCTGGATATCGATCATTTCAAACGAGTCAACGACACCTATGGGCATGCTGTTGGCGATGACACGCTGAAGGTCCTATCCGGGCTTCTGCAACGCAATGCCAGGGCGAACGACCTCCCTTGCAGGGTAGGAGGGGAAGAATTCATGCTCTTGCTGCCCGAGGTGTCCCTGGAAGTTGCGACAGAGGTGGCTGAACGCTTGCGTAGCACCCTTGAGTCAACGGCCATCGACATCGTCGGACATATCACGCTTTGCGCCGGTGTCGCCGTCTGGCACCCCGGTGGCGAGTCGGTCGCCAGCGTATTCGAGGCGGCCGATCGCCTGCTTTATCGGGCCAAGATCACCGGACGCAATCGGGTCGTCGTTGCAGATTGCAACGCCTGATGCAGTCAAGCCAATACTGCCGACAGCGCCCGGATCGATAACAGGCTCTTGCATCCCCGCCAATCTCGAAATACTGTATGGATATTCAGTATCCGGGAAAGGCTCCCCATGCAACTCATCGCCAAGCTCGGCATCCTCGCCGACGCCGCCAAGTACGACGCCTCGTGCGCCAGCAGTGGCGCCCCCAAGCGCAGCTCGAAGGGCAGCGACGGGCTTGGCGCGACCAACGGCATGGGCATCTGCCACAGCTACACCCCGGACGGCCGCTGCGTGTCGCTGCTCAAGGTGCTGCTGACCAACTTCTGCCTGTACGACTGCCAGTACTGCGTCAACCGCCGTTCCAGCAATGTGCCCCGCGCTCGTTTCACTCCCGAGGAGGTGGTGCGCCTGACCCTCGACTTCTATCGACGCAACTGCATCAGCGGGCTGTTCCTCAGCTCGGGGATCATCCGCTCGGCGGACTACACCATGGAGCAACTGGTGCGGGTGGCGCGTCTGCTGCGTGAGGAACACGACTTCCGCGGCTACATCCACCTCAAGACCATCCCCGACGCCGACCCGCTGCTGATCGAGGAAGCGGGGCGCCTGGCCGACCGTCTCAGCGTCAATATCGAACTGCCCAGCGATGCCAGCCTCAAGCGCCTGGCTCCGGAAAAGCAGGTCGCCACCATCCGCCAGGCCATGGGCACCATCCATCGTGGCCAGCAGGCGGTGACTGGCGAGGCACGAGCGCCGCGCTTCACCCCTGCCGGGCAAAGCACGCAGATGATCGTTGGCGCCGACACCTCGGATGACCGCACCATCCTGCGCAATGCCGAATCGCTCTATCAGGGTTACGGCCTCAAGCGCGTGTACTACTCAGCCTTCAGCCCGATCCCCGACAGCCCGAACAGTGTGCCCCTGGCCGCGCCACCCCTGCTGCGCGAACACCGCCTGTACCAGGCCGACTTCCTCATGCGCGGCTACGGCTACAAGGCCGGCGAACTGCTCAGCCAGGCGAACAACCTGGACCTGGATATCGACCCCAAGCTGGCCTGGGCCTTGTCCAACCGCGAGGTGTTCCCGGTGGACATCAATCGTGCCGAACCGGCCTTGCTCGCGCGCATACCGGGTATCGGCCTGCGCAGCGTGCAACGCCTGGTGGCGCTGCGTCGTGAGCGGCGGGTGCGCTACGACGACCTGATCCAGCTGCGTTGCGTGCTGGACAAGGCCCGTCCCTTCATCGTCACCAGCGACTATCGCCCGGCCCAGGCCGACACCCGCAGCGGCCTGCTGCGTGCGCGCCTGCGGGATCCGGTGGCGCCGGTACAGATGGGGTTGTGGGGATGATCGCCCTCGACTGCGACGACCAGTTCGACGTCTGGCGCGATCAGGCGCGGGTGCTGCTCGGTCATGGCATCGACCCGGCAGACGTGAACTGGGGGCAGGGGCCGATCCAGGACCTGCTGGCCGTGCCCGATGATATGCCGAGCGGACCGGGACCTTTCCGCGCGCGGGTGCCGGCGGAACTGTTGGCGCAGCTGCAACTGGCGGCCCGCTATCGCGGCGAACAACGCTGGAACCTGCTCTACGAAGTGCTCTGGCGGGTGGCCCACGGCGACCGCACGGCGATGCTTGCCGGTGACCGCCTGGGCAGCGAATTGCAGCGGCGGATCAAGCAGGTCACCCGCGAGGCTCACCACCTGCATGCCTTCGTGCGCTTTGTGCCGTTGCCGGCGACGGTTGCCGACAGCCTGCAATTGGACCTGGTGGCCTTCCACGACCCGGCCCACGACATTCTCGAAAGTGCCAGCGGGCACTTTGCCGAACGGCTGGGGCGCCAGCGCTGGTTGATCGCTACCTCGCGGGATGGCATCCGCTATGACGGCAAGGACTTCGACTACCGCCGCCAATGTCCGCCGGAATGGCGGCAATGGGCCGAGCAGGCCGATGATCCGGACGCGGAGCTATGGCTGACCTATTACCGGCACACCTTCAACCCGGCACGGGTCAATCCGGATGCCCTGCGCATGCACATGCCCGGACGCTTCTGGCGACACCTGCCGGAAGGGCCGCTGATCCCCCGGCTGGTGGGCCTGGCAAGGCAGGGCAAGCAGCGCGACGGGCAGGCGGCGGAAGTGGCGGAGCAGGGCGGGAAAAGGATTCTCGGGTGACCTGCCCCCTGTGGGAGCTGGCTTGCCAGCGATGAGGCCCTCAAGGGCAATAAAGAAGGTCTTGAGTCAACACGGAGACGAGGTACCTCGAATGCACAAAGCCGACCGCTTGTTCCAACTGGTCAACCTGATCCGCGTGCACCAGCCGATCACCGCCGAACGCCTGGCCGAGCGGGTCGGCGTGTCGGTGCGCTCGATCTACCGCTACATCGACGACCTGTCCCTCAGTGGTGTGCCGGTCTACGGCACCACCGGTGTCGGCTATGCCCTCGATGCCAGCTTCGAGATGCCGCCCCTGCGCCTGAGCCGTATCGAAGTGGACGCCCTGGCCCTGGGCATGCAGATGCTCGCCGGCAGCGCCGACAACGAACTGGCCAGCGCCGCGCGCACGCTGTTGAGCAAGGTCTCGGCCAGCTCGCCGCAACAGGCTGTGGACCCACAGCACAGCCCCGTCCGCGCGCTGAACAGCAGCTCCGCCACGACCCGTGGTCATCTCAGCACCCTGCGCCAGGCCATCGAGCACAAGCGCGTGCTGGAGATCACCTACACCAGCCTCGACGGTGCGGTGTCGCGCCGGTCGATCCAGCCCATCGGCCTGTTCTACTGGGGCGGCAAGTGGACCGTCGGCAGTTGGTGCACCACCCGCGCGGCCTACCGTGATTTCCGTGTCGATCGCATCGCCGCCATCTTCACCAGCGACGAGCGCTGGCGCGACAGCCCGCAGATTGCTCTGCGCACCTATATGCGTCATCAATCGAGCAACCTGAGTGATGCCAATCAGTCAGTTGCTCGATGAGCAATAGGGGGGCCGCAAAGCGGCCCCGTTCAACGGAGAGAAATTGACCTCGACCCCCCTGTTATCAAGGTTCCTGGCAGCTAGTATCAACAATCCTGATACTCCAATTGCACCTGCTGTATTCGTGAATATGCGCCCTTACACTCGATCGTAATCCCGGTTGCAACACCGGTCCCCACAACTAAAACAACAGGTGGAGAGACGAATGAGTCAGGTAGCGTTCGAGGATCTTCCGCTGAGCCGTTTTCATATCCGAACGGTATTCAGTGGAACAGGAGGGCAGTTCAGCGACGGATTCGTGTTGGGCATCATCGGCATCGCCGTAAGCATGGCGGCGGGGCCCCTTCAATTGACCGCGCTGTGGATGGGCCTGCTGGGCGCCGCTTCGCTGGCCGGCCTGTTTCTCGGCAGTCTGTTCGCTGGTCCACTGGCCGACAGGTTCGGTCGCCGCACCATCTTCGCCTGGGACATGCTGCTGTTCGCAGTGATCTCCGCCTCGCAGTTCTTCGTCACTTCGCCGGAACAGTTGCTGGCCCTGCGCCTACTGCTCGGCCTGGTACTCGGCTTCGACTACGTGGTGTCCAAGTCCCTGGTCACCGAGTTCGCTCCGCGACGCTATCGCGGGCGCCTGCTCAGCGTGCTGGCGGCGGCCTGGGCGGCAGGTTACGTGGCGGCCTATCTGGTGGGCTTCGCCATCCGCGATATCGGCCCGGATGCCTGGCGTCTGATGCTGGCCTTGAGCGGCGTGCCGGCCTTGCTGATCCTGCCGCTGCGCCTGGGCGTACCGGAATCGCCGATCTGGCTGATGGCCCGCGGGCGCAGTGCCGAGGCCCTGGCGATCATCCATGCCAAGTTCGGTCCCCATGTGACCCTGCCTGCAGCACCGCCAGCCACCACGAAAAAGCGCGGCAGCCTTGGCGAACTGATGAGCAAGCGCTGGCGGCGCAACACCCTGGTCGGCTGCGTGTTCTACACCTGCCAGGTGATCCCGTTCTTCGCCCTCGGCACCTTCTCGCCGCGGGTGCTGGAAGCGCTCAATGTGCAGGACAAGTTCGTCGGTGGGCTGGTCTACAACGTGCTGCTGATGATCGGCGCGCTGCTCGGTCTGCTGATCATCGACCGTATTTCCCGGCGCGCCTTCCTGGTCGGCACCTTCTACCTCAGCGCCATTGGCCTCGCCGTGCTGGCCTACGCCGGTTTCGGCCCGCTGGGCACCATCCTCGCCTTCGGCTTCTTCGCCTGCGTGTTGGCAGCGGCGGTGAACCTGGAGTTCGTCTATCCGCCGGAGCTGTTCCCGACCCACCTGCGCGCCTCGGGCATCGGCCTGGCGGTGGCTGCCAGCCGCTTCGGCTCGGCCTTCGCCACCTTCCTGTTGCCTATCGCCGTGCAGCACCTGGGCATCCACACCGCCCTCGGCGTATGCGTCGGCGTGCTGCTGTTCGGCGGAGTGTTCTGCCACCTGTTCGCCCCGGAGACCAGCAAGGAAACCCTGGCTGCGGTAAGCCCGGAAGGCGAGGGCGGGCCTGCGCCGCTCGGTGCGACCCCAAGCAATCCATAACCCCGGAGGACATCCCCATGTCGGCCAGCAAGCTTATCGATATGTACGCGGTGCAGGTCTTCGTCGCCGTGGCCGAGGAGGGCAGCATGTCGGGCGCCGCCGGGCGCATGGGGATTTCCCAGTCGGGGGTGTCGCAGATGGTCCGGCAGCTGGAGGAAGACCTCGGCGTGGTCCTGGTCGACCGCACCACCCGGCCGCTGACCCTGACCCCGTTCGGCCTGGCCCTGCGCAACCGTGGCGCGATCCTCAGCGAAGAGCTGTGCAACCTCAAGGCCCAGGTGCTGGATGCCGGGCGCGGGGTCAAGCCGGACCTGCGCATCGGCCTGGTGGACTCCTTCGCCGCCACCTGCGGATCGGCCTTCACCCGGCAGATGCTTGGCCGGGTCGCGCAGTTGTCGGTGCGCACCGGCCTCAGCCCGCAGCAGGGCGAATCGCTGCTGCGCCGCGACCTCGACCTGATCATCACCAGCGACCCGTTGATGGACGCCAACGACGTGGTGCGCTACCGGCTGTTCTCCGAACGCTATTTCGTCATCACGCCGAAGGCGCTGGACAAGCAACTGGGCAGCCTCGATGACCTGCGCGCCCTGGCCAATGTGTTGCCGGTTGTGCGCTTCAATCGCCTGTCCCAGGTTGGCCTGCAGATCGAGCGGCATATGCGCGGACTCAACGTGCGCGTGCCCAACCGCCTGGAACTGGACAACGCCGACGCCCTGACCGCGATGGTCGCCGAAGGCATCGGCTGGGCCGTGACCAGCCCCATGTGTTTCCTCCAGGCCTGCACCTGGGTGGAAAACGTCAACGCCCACCTGGTGCCGCAACTGGGCCTTGAGCGCTCGCTGTACCTGGTGGCGCGCCGCAACGAATACAGCGCCTTCTTCGCCGATGCCTGCGAGACGGCGCGCAACGTCATCCTCGACACCTTCCTGCCGCGCCTGAGCGCCTTGGGCAAGGGTGTCGAAACCCTGGTAACCATCGATGAGGAAGATTCCCGTGAGTACTTTTGAGCACGCCGCCGAGCGGACCGAGCAGGACTATGTCGGCGAAGTGCGGATTCCCGCCGGCAAGCTGTATGGCGTCAACAGCGTGCGCGGCTACGACAACCTCAGTGTTTCGCCGCTGAGCATTGCCCATTACCCGGCGTTCCGCGATGCCTTCGCCCAGTGCAAATGGGCGGCGGCCCTGGCCAACCTGGACTGCGGGGTGATTTCCGGAGCGCAGAGCGAAGCCATCGTTCTCGCTTGCCAGGACATCATCGCCGGCAACTGCGACGACTCGCTGATCGTCGACCTGCTGGAAGGATCCGGCGGCACCTCGACCAACATGAACTTCAACGAAGTGGTAGCCAACCGCGCCCAGTTGTTCATGGGCCATCCCGCCGGCAGCTACGACATCGTCCACCCCAATGACCAGGTCAATGCCTCGCAGTCGACCAACGACGTCTACCCGGCAGCGTTGAAGATCGCCACCCATGCCATGCTCGGCGGCCTGATCGGGGAAGTCCGCCAACTGGCCAGCCAGTTCGACGCCAAGGCCGCGCAGTTCGCCGATATCCTCCACCTCGGCCGCACCTGCCTGCAGGACGCCCAGCCGATGCGCCTGGGCCAGCTTTTCTCCGGTTATGCCGCGTTGACCCATCGCCTCGCCGACGAACTGACCAGCGTGCGCGCCAAGTTGCACACCCTGCCACTGGGCGGCACCGCCATCGGCACCGGCTTCGGCGCGCCGGCGGCCTATCGTGGCGCGGTCTATCGCCACCTGGGCGAGATCACCGGGGTCGCCTACCAGGCACCGGAAAACGCCTTCGATGCCATGCAGAACATGGACGTGTTCTCCCGGGTCTCGGCCGAACTGCGCACCTGCTCGGCGGCCCTGGCCAAGATCGCCACCGACCTGACCAAGCTGTCCTCCGGCCCGGTCGGCGGCATCGGCGAACTGAAGCTGCCGGAAGCCCAGGCCGGCTCCTCGATCATGCCCGGCAAGGTCAACCCGGTGCTGCCGATGGCGATGATCCAGCTCAGCTTTGCGGTGATCGGCAACGACGTCGCCGTGGCCCAGGCGGTGCAGGCCGGCGAGCTGGAGATCAACCACTTCGAACCGGTGGTGGCCTCGCGGGTGTTCGACAGCATCACCTTGCTCACCCAGGGCATCCGGCGTTTCCGCGAGAAGTGCATCGCCGGCCTGCAGGCCGATACCGCGCGCAACCTCGAACACCTGACCGGTTCCATGGCCGTTGCCACCGCGCTGGTGCCACGCCTGGGGTATGCCAAGGTCAGCAAGCTGGCGCGGCAGTCGGTCAGCGAAGGGCGCTCGTTGCTGGCGATCATGGCCGAGAGCGGGGTGATGAGCGAAGCCGAGGCCATGGTGGCGATCGAAACCGCTTCGCGGCCAGTTTTCGAAGCCAATTAAGTCATCCGCGTTTTTGACAGGCTTGCTCCCACGATGCGGACCCGTGGGAGCTGGCATTGCCAGCGATGAGGCCGGCAAGAACAACACTGACCAGCAAGATTGATGTCGAGGCTGATGGCCTCATCGCCGGCAACGCCGGCTCCCACAGGGTTCCGGGTCAGCCGCTGGATCCGGGCCTGACACAGCAACCTGTGGGAGCTGGCATTGCCAGCGATGAGGCCGGCAAGAACAACACTGACCAGCAAGATTGATGTCGAGGCTGATGGCCTCATCGCCGGCAACGCCGGCTCCCACAGGGTTCCGGGTCAGCCACTGGATCCGGGCCCGACACAGTAACCTGTGGTGGCATTGCCAGCGATTGCTGCCGTCAATTCACCCTCGCATCAGACCCTCTCTCCCGGCTTTTTCCGCCGCCCCACTCCTTTGGGTAGTTACCTCCCGCGCGCCGATTGAATCAAATCCCTACCGACCCCGGAGTCTTCCGGACGGTACGTCTCCGGGGCGCCTTGCAGGCCTTATTGCCACGAGAAAAGGAGGATTCATGGCCAACAGCATGTTCATCACCGCGGCTCCCGTTGGTGCCGTTCCCCGCTTCGTATCCTCTGTGGAACCGAAATTTCTCGCCGACGCGACCCTGGCCGCTGCCCCCGAACTGTCCCCGGCGCTGCTCGCCGACGCCGGCTGGGACGCGACCTCTGCAGGCGGGTTGTTGCTCACCCCGGCGGCCGATGCCGATACCAGTGCCAGCGTGCCTTTCGCCTGGATCCGGGCATTGCGCTCGCGCCAGTTGCAGCAGGACATCGTGCTGCTTCTCACCGGCTGCGGCTGGAGCGCCGACGATTCCGAAGCCCTGACCCAGACCAACCCGGCGCAACTGCCTTATTTGCCGCCCACCTTGGTCAGCGCTATCGCCGCCGATCGCCCCGAACTGCTGCGGGACCTGGCCGGAAGGGGCTGGCAGCAGGTCGGCAGCGGCTGGTGGAACCCGTTGCGGGCGGCATCGCCCTATGTGCCGGTGACGCCACGGACGATCATCGATGCCGCCCACGAGGCGGTGATCGAAGGCGCGGCCATCGTCCACCTGCATACCCGTGACCTGTCCGATACCCGCCAATGGGCGATCGACGCGACGGCCGGCAGCCTGGCCAGTGGCAGGCAGCGCAACCAGATCGATGTCCGCCAATACGACGAGATCGTCCGCGTCCTGCATCAGCAAGTGCCGGCGGCACTGCTCAACCTGTCCACCAGCGTGCGCGGCGGCAGCGACTACGACAGCCCGCTGCGCCGCGAGCACTTGCGCGGTTATGGCACCGCCCTGCGTGGCGCCGAGATCGCTTCACTGAGCCCTGGCCCGGTGATCTTCCAGGCCGGCGGCAGCTACGAAAACACTGCGGACTTCCTCGACCGGCAGTTGCAGCACTTTGCCGAGGAGGGCGTGCGACCGGAGATCGAGGTGTTCAACCACAACATCCTCGATAGCGCCCTGGGCGACTATGCGCAGCGCCTGTCCGATGTCGGCGAGCCGGTGCTGTTCATGCTGGTCGCCGGGGTCGACCAGTACCGGCGTGGTGCCAACGGAGCCCTGGAGGATGACTCGCTGATCCCGGGTGCCGTGCGCAAGGCGATCATTGCCCAGGTGGTGGACGGCAGCCCCGCAGCGCTGGAGCAGGCGATCGCCAGTACCGTGGAATACCTGAAACCCCTGGTCCAGCGTATCCGCGCACGCCTGCCGGGTGCGGTGGTCTCGACCCTGCTGCCGGGGCCGCTGCTGCGCATCCTGCCCGAGGTGGCCCTGCACCTGGGGCTCGATGGCGTGCGGGTCGGCCTGGAAGACGCACTCAATGTCCCCGACGAGCAGGTTCCGGGCGGTGTGCGCAAGGCCAGCACCGCCGAGCAGGTGCGCTATGCGCGGCTGCGTCTCGAAGCGCTGGGCGTGCGTGTGCTGACGGCGGAGCAGGTGCGCGAGCGGCTGCGCATGCCACTGCATGAGGTGGCGTTGTTCCGGGCGGCGGCGACGGCCCTCGAAGGCCTGGCCAGCAGTGCCCCGCCCAGCGCACCTCGGGCCCTGGCAGGGCAGGTGCTGGCTGCACTGGCGCCATTGCAGCAAGGCTACCGGGAGCGGGAGCAGCGCTTTCTCGACGGGCTGACGGACCCGGCCGGGGCAGAGGCCGAAGCGCTCGGCGAGCTTGCCGTCGCGGCCATCGCCGAGAGTGGCCTGCATGTGCGCTACTTCATCGAGGAGCGCGATCGCTATCCGCGGCCACTGGCCAATTTCGGCAAGCGCATCTATGGCTTGCAGGCGATCAACTTCGTCCGCGAACTGCTCGTCGATGCGCAGCGCCCGAGCCTGCTCTGGGACCAGGCCCTGGCCACGCTGGCCCAGGTCGACGACCTGCCACCCGACAGCTATCGGATCGACGCTGCCCAGTTCAAAGGCGCGGACCTGCGCTGGCTCGAATACCTGGCCTCGATCCCATGCCGCTACAACCGCTCGCGGACCCTGGCGGTAAATACCGAACTGCGCTTCGACCCCGGCTACAGCAGCACCATGGCCATCCTGTTCGAGAGCATCCACGAGCTGTTCAGCACCTTGCGTCAGCGGGCCGGCAGCGATGCCGAAGCCAAGCAGGCCGGCACCCGTCTGTATCGGTTGCGCGCAGAGGAGCTGGAGGAGGTGGCGCACCAGCACCTGCCGGGTGAACTCAAGCAGCATGCCTGGGTGGTACTGCCGAGCACGCCGACCACCAACTACCCGCAGGGCATCGCCCTGGGCAAGGGCCTGACTGCCACCTTCGGGCGTTTTCTGGCCGAAGTCGCCGGGCGTCCGGTCGGCCTGGCCGGGCTGATCCATTCCGGGCTCGACGGACAGGGCAACGCCGTGGTGGAAGCGACCATGCTGCACAACCGTTTCGTGCTCAATACCCATTGGCACGAGCAGATCGTCTGCCATAGCGCCGGGCTGATCTACGACCAACTGTTGTTGCCGCGCATCGTCGAACGCGGCCAGCGCCTGGCTCGCGATGCCAGCGGCGCAGTGTTGCGCGACGCCGCCGGCCTGCCGTTGCTGGAGGATGGCCGGGCCGCCACGCGCCTGTCCTTCCAGGGCATCGACGACCTGCCGCGGGTGCACCTGCTGGCCCACAGTTCCGGCATCTCCACCCTCCAGCAACTGGACAATGCCCTGCGCCGCGACATGCAGACCCTGGGCTATTCGCCCATCGAGCAGGAGGAAATCTTCAATCGCGCGGTGGCGATCTCCTTTGGCTCGGCCAGCGACATCAATCTTGAGTTGCCGGGTACGCCGGTGGTGGACATCACCGCCTACAACGACATCCGCAGCCTGGCCGGGACCACCACGGCGGATTACCTGCCGAAGACCGACGCCGAACGGGACGCCACCGTCTATCGCCTGCATGGCGGCCTCTCCAGCGGCCATCGCTATGCCCAGGGGCGCTGGGTGCATTACCGCAAGGGCTCGGCACGCCGGCTGTTGCGCCTGAAGGGGGTGGTGCTGCGCGAGGATCCACAGCGCCTGCACGACGGTCATTCGATCCGGCGTTATCTGGAAGGCGCGCCGGCATCGCTGATCGAACTGATCCAGAGTTTTCTCGGCGCACCGGGCAACCTGCGCGCCGACATGATCATGCGCGAATTCCACGGCGCCAGCCGCAGCGGTGCCTGATCCGGGCACATCGAACAGGGAGTCAGCTATGAACATCGCACTGATTGGCGGCGGTTGCAGCGCCGTGCTGGTTTGCAAGGCGCTGGCGGCACGGGCCGGGCAACTGGCCGGTGGCGAGATCGTCATCTACGAGCAGAGTGGCCGCTTCGGCCCGGGTATTCCCTATGGCCAGGACAGCACGGTCGACGACTTCATCCTCAACATGGCCAGCTTCACCCTGGGCACCGGGACCGACGAGCCCGACGGTTTCGCCCGCTGGCTGGAGCGCCAGCCGGGAACGCTGGCGCAGCAGCGCGGCGGCTACGTCGGCCGGCGCCTGATGGGCCAGTACCTGAGCGAGGAACTGGCGGTCGCCAGCCGCGTCCTGATCCGTCATGGGGTGCGGGTGCGCACGCTGGCTGCGGCGGTGCATGCCATCGACAAGGTCGCTGACGGATACCGCGTCGCCAGCACGGCCGCCCCGGCCGTTTTTGACAAGGTGATCCTCGCCGTCGGGCATGTGCCCAAGCGCGATCACTTCGCCGGGGTGCCGGGGCATTTCAGCAACCCCTACCACGACCTCGAACGGCTGCGGGCGAGCATTCGTCCGGGAGACCATGTCGGTATCCTCGGTTCCAAGCTGACCGCCATCGACATGGCCTTGCTGGCCGACCGCCAGGGGGCAGGGCATATCTCGCTGTATTCCAACTCCGGCCGGTTGCCGCTGGTACGCGGTGTGGTCGACGAAGCGCCGGTGGCGGCGCCACCTGGCGAGCCACGGGTCAGCAGCCTGGCCGGGTTCGTCGCCTGGTTCCGCCAGGCGCGCAGCTGGGCCGGTGACTACCCCGGGCTGCTGGCGCCGATGGCGCCGCTGCAACGGCTGCGGGCGGAAATCGCCAGCGCCGGCCAGCGCCGCGACTGGCAGATCGCCCTGGATGCCACCAAGGACATGATCGACGGTTTCTGGACCCGCCTGGACAGCCGCGAGAAGCGCCGCTTCTTCCGCAAGTACCAGGGCTTGTGGATGAGCTACCGGCACCCGATGCCGCTGGCCAACGCGCGGCGGATCGAAGCCTTGCTGGCGGAAGGGCGGTTGAGCATCCATCGCGGCTACAAATGCACGCGGATTACCGCCGATGGCCGGATCCAGGTGGACCTGGGCGAGCAGACCCTGAGCCCTGACTGTGCCATCGATGCCACCGGTTTTTCCGGCAACCTGGCCCGCCTGGCCTCACCGCTGATCGAGCAACTGCTCGATGCCGGCATGCTCCGCCAGCACCGCCACGGCGGTATCGCGGTGCTGCCCGGGAGCCACGAGGTCGAGGGCCAGCCAGGGCTCTACGCCATCGGGCCGTTGACCCAGGGCAGCCTGTTCTATGTGTCGGCCATCGAGCGCCTGGTGCTGCATGCACAGACGATCGCCGGGCATCTGCTGGCTTCAGGGCAACGGCAGCCGACCGCGCAGTCGCGAGGGCAGGCGGCGTTGCTCAGGGCAGGCAGCCAAGCGTGAGCGCCAGGGCCACCGCCGCGGTCATGTTGCGCGCACCCAGCTTGAGCAGGGTGTTGCGCACATGAAACTTCACCGTGTTGATGGAAATGCCGAGGGACCTGGCGATCTCCTTGGCGGTCTTGCCGGCAGCCACCTCGCCGAGGACTTCACGTTCCCGTGCGGTCAGCGGTGCAGGGGGCAGCGGGTTGATCGAGGGGTGAGGGGTGCTGCGTTGCATGGGCGCATTCCAGCGCAGGTTTTCGCCGTCCATGAAGAATTCCGCTCCATATGGGTTCCTGTGGGCATAGCCTTGCCGCCCCTGGCGGCAGAGGGAGATGCGATAGCGCGGGCAGGCCAGGCGCTGCAGCAGCGCCTGGTGCGGGGGTCAGGCCAGCAGGTTGGGCAGCGAGGACGTCAGCAGGGCTATGCCCGAGGCGGTGAGCAGGCTCAGCACCACCTGGCGGAAGCGCACATCGCTGATGCCGAAGTACAGGCGGGTGCCGAGGAAGGTGGGGATCAGCATGGCTGGCGCGACGATGGCGAACATCGGCCACATGTCACGGGTGACGATGCCCGAGCCGAGATAAGTGGCCATGGTCACCAGCAGCATCGACAGGTTGAAGTTCTGGATGATCGAGCGCTGGGTATCGCGGTCATAGCCACGCAGCGTGCACCACAGGGTCGGCAGGGTGCCGGTGAAACCGCCCAGGCCGCCCATGATGCCGCCGGCGAAGCCGACCCCGCCGTTGGCCACCCGGCCACCGAAGGCGATCACCGGCAAGCGCTTGGCCATCAGCATGACCGGGCACCACAGCACCAGCAGGGTGCCGAGGATGGCCTTGAACCAGTCCATATTCAATTGCGGCAGCAAGGCCACGCCGAGGGGAATGCCGAGCAAGCCGCCGAGCACGAAGGGCGCCAGTTGCTTGATATCGAAGCCACGGCGGACCGAGATGGCCGCGACCAACTGGCCGAGCAGGGCACCGAACACCGCCAGGGTCGCCGCCAGCTTGGGGTCCAGCACCCAGGCCCAGAACGACATGGCCACCAGGCCGAAGGCGAATCCGGAAAGCCCCTGCACGAAACCGGCGACTACTGCACCGAGGGCGACTACGAGATAAATCGAATCCATCCTTACTCTCCTTAGTAAAAACATCCCGGGCTGGCGCACCAACAAAGTGCGCCGGCTCGCGCCATTATGGGTATGGGATCCATAG
Source organism: Pseudomonas sp. FG98 (assembly GCF_057808595.1). NCBI lineage: Bacteria > Pseudomonadati > Pseudomonadota > Gammaproteobacteria > Pseudomonadales > Pseudomonadaceae > Pseudomonas > Pseudomonas sp. FG98. The sequence continues at coordinate 38,811 of NZ_JBMDIJ010000057.1, forward strand.
GGGGGAAATTCGAACTTGTGATCCGCTCATACCAAAAAACTTATCGGGTGATCCGCGAAATAGACGCTTCCCCCGCAATCATTGGGTGGTCAGGGCAATTTCCTGGGCGGCGATCTTCAACGCCGTGGCGAACAACTGCTGTTCTTCGTACTGCGCTCCGCTGATGCGCTGGAACAGACTGACCGGCGGCAAGGTCCAGCCAAACCGATGGCGCAGGATTGCTACCCCGGCGATCCGTGCGAGTTCTTCGGCAACGTCGGCGGGCACGATGGACACCGCCGATTCGTTGGCCGCGACCAGTTCACCGATCACCTTCGCCGACAGGCTCTCGACGATCGGCACGGGCGGGGTGACCCCGGCGCGCATGAAAAAATCGGTGATCTGCTCGCGCATCGGTGTCTGGCGTGCGCCGAGCACCCAGTCCAGCTCGGCCAGGGCGTGCCAGCGCAGCGGCTTGTCGGCCAGGCGCGTGGCCAGATGGCGGTGGGCGATCAGCCGTGGCTCCTGCTGGTACAGCACATCGTGGCGCAGCGCGGTCATGTCCAGTACGGCGGACGCCCGGCCGATCACGCAATCCAGTTCGTGGTTGCGCAGGCGTTCCAGCAGGTGGTCGCTGGTGTCTTCCTGCAAGGTCACGGTGATCCGCCGGCCACGAGGTCGGGTTCGGTTGATCGCGTTGGCCAGCAGGCGACCGGGCAGGAAGGGAATTACCCCGACCTGCAGATGGGTGGCCCGGCCCTGGTTGAGGGCATCGATATCCCGCGCCCAATGGCCGAGGTCGGCCAGCATCGCCTGGGCCCGGCCCAGGACCAGGCGGCCCAGGTCGGTCGGCAGCATGCCGCGCGGTGAACGTTCGAACAGCGCGCCGCCGAACAGCGCTTCGAGATCGGCGAGCATCTGGGTCACGGCGGGCTGGCTGGTCGCCATATGCTGGGCGACCTGGGTCAATGAGCGGTGTTCCTCGATGGCCTGGAGAATCAGCAGATGGCGCATGCGCAGGCGCTGGGCGAGTTTCTGGGCAAGCGTGGTCTCGACCACGTTGGAAAGCGGGGTTTTCCTCATTGCAAGGCTCTTATTAGTTATCACTTATGGGTAAAGGCTGGGTTTATCGGAATTTCTTATGTTAGCTGCGCTGTGCCGGTTGTCGTGAAGAGCCGCGAGACAGGCCGCCCGACCTGTGCTGTGATGGCCGGTCATCCGCCTGCCCACGAAGGAGTCGCTCATGGCACTGACTGTTTTATTGCGTTGCGAGGATCTGGAGAAGACCAGGGCGTACTACCGGGACCATCTTGGTTTTACCCTGTCCGACTCCGCCGAGGGGACGCTGACGGCGGTACTGGAGGACTGCCGGCTGGTCTTTACGACCGCCGATTTGTGGGGCAGTGCACCGCAGTGTTCCGGGACGATCTATCTGCAGATCGGTGAGGTGGACCGTTACTTCGAGCAGATCAAGGACCAGGTGCAGATCGCCTGGCCGTTGCAGGACATGCCTTACGGATCGAGAGAGTTCGGCGTGCGCGAGTGCAATGGCTACTGGCTGGGGTTTGCCGGTTCGTCTGCCGATAAGTCCTGACCAACGATGAAGATCAAATCAGTTTTGCTAATGGGATGCTGTTGTCATGCGTGAAAGGAAATCCGCCCGTCTGTTGCTGCTCGACCCCGAGCAGCGGGTCCTGCTGTTCCACTTCGTGCACAAGGGCGACGCCCTCGACGGTAGCGACCACTGGGCCTCCCCGGGCGGTGGCCTGGAGGAGGGCGAGAGCTTTCGTGACGCAGCGATTCGCGAGTTGTACGAGGAAACCGGCATCCGTACCGACGACGTCGGCGAGCCGGTGGCCGAGCGCCGCTTCGCCATGCTCCTGCCCAGTGGCGAGGAGGTGTTTTCGGTGGAGCGCTACTACCTGGTGCGCGCCGCTTCGCAACGACTCAGCCGCGACGGCTGGACCGAGCATGAGCTGAAGGTGATGGCAGCGCATCACTGGTGGTCGGTGGAGGAGCTGCGCGCGACCACGGCCACGGTGTATCCGGAACGTCTGCTGGAGATGCTGGGACATGCTTGAAGCCAACGCCGCACTGCTGATCATCGATATGCAAAAGGGCATTGCCAATCCGGCACTGGGCTGGCGCAACAACCCGGATGCGGAGCGCCAGGTCGAGCGCCTGCTCCAGGCCTGGCGATCAGCGCGGCGGCCGGTGGTGCATGTGCGGCACATCTCCCGTTCCACCGACTCGGTGTTCCGTCCGGGGCAGTGGGGCTGCGAGTTCCAGGACGCGCTGGCGCCACTGGCCGGTGAGCATGTGGTGGAGAAGAACGTGCCGGATGCCTTTATCGCCTCGGGCCTGGAGCGCTGGCTGCATGTGCGCGGGATCCGTCAGTTGGTGGTGTGTGGCGTGGCGACCAACAACTCGGTGGAGGCGACTGCGCGTACTGGCGGGAACCTGGGGTTCGAGGTGCTGGTGGCCGGGGAGGCCTGCTACACCTTTGACCTGAGCGGCCCGGATGGGCGTTGCTGGCCGGCGCAGGAGGTGCATGACATGGCATTGGCCAACCTGGCGATGGATTATGCGCGGGTGGTGGGTGTCAGTGAGCTGATTGGCTGATCTTTCGGGCCTCATCGCTGCATGGGTATCTACACATCTTTGGCGAGGTGCAACACGAATCCTGTGGGAGCGGCTGTTAGCCGCGATTGGGCGCGAAGCGGCCATAAAACCGGT